>PWNW01000324.1 GCA_003557605.1 Spirochaetaceae bacterium | reverse complement strand
TCGTCTGTCATCCCCCCTGATAATTTTCCGTACTTTTCTCATCATCTCATCTCTGCTCTGCCGGTACGCATCAAGGGGAGGCCCTGCATGACCGTTGAGCCTTCTGATCAGGGCTTCCTCCAGAAGGGAAAGCACCGTCTTACCCGGCCTCAGAGCGCGGTAGAGGGGATGCCGGGCAGTTCTCCTGACTGGTTCACATCTCCCGGCAATAATACCAGCCTGCACCGAACCGAGGATCTTGTCTCCGGAACAGGTTACCAAGTCAGCTCCTTGATTCAGCAGGGACGAAATCCCCGTCTCCCCGGCCGCATCAGCACCAAGATCTCCTGATCCCTGGTCATAGACCAGCATAACTCCCTCCGGGAGTGATCGGGCCAGCTCTGATACCGATGGTGATGAAGCAAATCCACGGAGGGCAAAATTGCTCCTGTGCACCTTCAGCACCATAGCAGTCTGTTCAGTAATACTGTTAAGATAGTCATCGGTTGTGGTGATGTTCGTCGTCCCCACCTCAACCAGCCGTGCTCCCGACTGCTCAAGGATCTCGGGGATGCGGAATCCTCCGCCGATCTGCACCAGTTCGCCCCTGCTGATAACCACCTCTTTCCCGGAAGCAAATTCATAGAGCACCAGCAGCAGCGCTGCGGCATTGTTATTCACCGCCAGGGCCGCTTCAGCCCCGGTAAGCCCGCAGAAGAGGCGGGAGAAAAAGCTGCTTCGTTCTCCCCGTTTTCCCGTTGCAGGATCAAATTCAAGGCTGCAGTACCCGCAGTTAATCCGTGAAGCGGCATCCCAGCACTCCTGCTCAATCGGGGAGCGGCCTAGATTGGTATGGATCACTACCCCGGTGCAGTTAATTACCGCAGCGGTCCTCTGGGAAAACAGCTGGTGACATGCAGCCTCAGCGGATGAACAGATAGTATCATATATTGGAGGTTTTCCCTGCCCAAGCACATCACTGCGGACCCGCTCCAGCACCTTCCGTACCTCCTGGAGCACCAGGGGCCTGCCTACCCTGGGAATCCACTGCTGTACTGCAGGTTCGCTCATGAGTTTTTCAACCTGGGGAATGCCCTTCAGGAGTTCATGGTTCATGGTATCGGAAGAGGCAGGAATCGAACCTGCCGCTGCAGTCTCTGCAGCCGACGGTTTTGAAGACCGCGGGAGCCACCAGACCCCATCAGCTTCCATGGATGCACATCAGGTAATTACCAAAGCGCTTTCACCTGATGATTCCACATATCCAACACTATACACTTCAATTCCCGCCTGTGCAAACTGTTCCTTCAGCTTCTGCTCCTGATCTCTGCTTACCGAAGCAAGCAGCCCTCCGGAAGTCTCAGGAGCACAGAGGAGGGTTTTCATCTCATCTGAAAGGTCTCCCTGCCAGGTGACCTTCGGTTCATACCAGCGCCGGTTCTTCAACGCCCCTCCGGGAAAGATGTTTGCCATAGCATACACTTTGGCACCATCAAGGAAGGGCAGCTCAGAGAACTCCAGCACAAGCCGTACCCGGCTGTGTTCAGCTATCTCCCAAGCATGGCCGACCAGGGAAAACCCCGTCACATCGGTGCATGCAGATGCACCGCACTGCGAAAGGATGCGTGATGCCTCCCGGTTGAGCCGTTTCATGGATTCCACAGCCCCTGCAATATGTTCCGGCTCTGCACGGTCCTGCTTTGCCGCGGTGGTGATCACCCCGGTTCCCAGCGGTTTTGTCAGCACCAGCAGATCACCAGTCCGGGCTGTGCTTTTTGCAAGCACCCGGTCTGCAGGGCAGAATCCTATGACCGCAAGCCCGTATTTCGGTTCGTCATCACTGATGCTGTGCCCTCCAGCCAGCACCCCGCCGGCCTCCTGCACCGCATGGGCACCCCCGGTGATGATCTGCTGATGCACCTCAGGGGGAAGCGCAGAAGGAAAGGCGCAGATGTTCAATGCTAAGGCTACCTCTCCCCCCATGGCATACACATCGCTCATGGCGTTTGCCGCGGCAATTCTCCCGTAGTCATAAGGAGAATCCACAATGGGGGTAAAGAAATCAACGGTGAAGATGAGAGCGGTCCCGTCATTGAGACGGTATACCGCCGCATCATCTCCGGAGGAGAGACCAAGCAGGAGATCAGGATGCTGTGCTTGCGGGAACAACCCTTCCAACGGCCGCAGAACCTGCGCCAACGCCTCAGGCGATAACTTGGAAGCTCATCCCGCAGTGGAGCTTAACGAAGTAAGCCGTAAGATGTCCTTTCTGGACACTCCTCCTCCTTCCTTATTGTCCTGTTCCGGGACTACTGGACCAGCGGAAGACCTGCACGTTCCACCCAGCCGTCACGAACTCCGTAAAACAGGGAATAGGCGTCCATGCCGAGCACTCTCAGTATTCCCACGGTCTGTCCTGATGTCTGTCCTGAATAGCAGGCAACAACAACAGGCCTGTTTGCCGGCAGGGTATCAATAACATTTCCGAAATCAGCCCATGCAGAATGCTGGGAAAATTCTATATGTCCTGCATCAAAGTCATCCTTCCTGCGAATGTCCACAACCGTGAAGGCATTAGGATTGGTCTGCAGCGCATCATAGAGATCCTGGTTCTGCAGCAGCCGGTTTCCCTCAGTTCCGATACGGCCGAAGTACGCCTTCACTGCATCCCAAACAATCTCCTCTTCAGCATTTCGGGGAGAAGAGACATTGGAAAGATCAGCTGCTGCATTCATGCCGGTTCCTTCAGCCTCAAATCCAGCACGGTCCCGAAAACCGAGGTTCATGCCGTAAAACAGCGACTGCGCATTGTCAAATCCTGCCATTCTCAAGGCAGCCACTGTCTGTCCCGATGTCTGTCCTGAATAACAGGCAACCACCACAGGTCTGTTGCGGGGGATCTTCTCCATGATGTTTCCTACCTGTCCCCATGCACTGTGGTATGAACCAGGGATATGTCCCGCTTCGAAGTCTTCAGCAGACCTGATGTCTATAATGAAGAATGCATCCAGATTGTCCATCACATCCTGGGACGGAATCATATTGTTGCTCTGGGCCACCTGCGGGAAATATGTCTTTG
>PWNW01000151.1 GCA_003557605.1 Spirochaetaceae bacterium | reverse complement strand
TAGGACTAACCCTGTTCGAACCGATGAAGCAGGTCCATGATGCAGGCCCTTGCTTCATCGGAATCCCCGGCCCTGAAGAGCTTCGAGGCCGACTCAAAGGCCTTTGGAGCGTCCTTCTGCCTGAGCATCCTCCCGAGGCGTGCAAGCAGTGAAAGGTACTCCCTGCTTTCAGAAGGCGGCAGGATGATGCAGAAGATGCTGCGGATGCGCTCCCCCTTCAGCAGTTTTCTCGGCTGAGGCAGGATCCCCAGTGCGGTGCGGATGTCATGCACCTCATCGGTCTTTGCATGAATCAGGGCAAATCCCCGGCCCAGGTTGATGTCCTGGGGTGAGCTGCTCCTGCTCTTGCTGCGGATCTCTGCAAGGATGTTCCCCCGAATGTCGGATGAATACCCCGAAAGGCAGTGGTCCACCAGCTGCTCCATCAGCTGGGAGTAGGCATCATCCTGGAGCATGATCACCGATTCCGGTGAAAAGTAGGAAAGCAGATTAATCATGGTGCACCTCCTGCCCTGCGGCGGGTTCCTTCCTGGTCTTTCGAATGGCGGTGAGAAACACCAGGGTGGAAAGTCCGGTGCCCAGGGCTGCTTCAGTGACCGCAATATCAGGGGCTTTCAGCAGGACGTAGTGAAATGTGAGAAGCAGGCTGAAGGTGCTCAGCCAGATCAGGCTCCGGATCAGGTTTTTAGACCAGACGACCCCGCATGCTGATACCAGCAGGAGCGCTGTCAGAATATTCAGGACCATTACTGTTCCTCCTCTTGGTCCCGGTTGTCATGCTCCATCCTGGAGACGGCAAGCATATGGGCAACCAGTGGGGATGTGATAATCAGAAAAAAGACAATGACAATAAATTTCATCATGAACTGCAGGTCGGCGGTATAGAGGCTCAGACCGATGATCAGGGAGAACGCCCCTGATACTCCGCATTTCGTAGAGGCATGGAACCGCTGGAACAGGTCCGGGAGAATAATAGTTCCCAGCACCCCGAAGAACATGATCACCAGCCCCGTTGTTATGCTTATCCAGGCGAATATCTGCATCATTGGCGGCTCCTCTTTCTGCGCCAGTGGTGGACCTTCACAAAGGCGACAATTTCACCGAATGACAGCAGTGCGTAGATCATGGCGATATCAAGGTAGAAGCTGCTGGAGAACATCACAGCGGTTACGCAGAGCATCAGGACAAGAATAATGGATGCAAGGGAGAGGCCGAGAAGCCGGTCCTGGAAGGTCGGACCCGCAGCAAGGCGGTAGAGGCTGAGGCAGAACAGCAGTATCAGGAAGATAATCACCCATTGCATTGCGCCGTGCTCCTATCCGAAAATCCTCATGATGATGCCTTCCATCGGCTCCTTGATGATCCTGCCGGCCTTCAGGCGATGGCTCGTCTTCTGGTCGAACCAGTGAACATAGATGTAGTTCCCCTCAAGCCAGAGGGACAGGGTGCCGGGGACCAGGGAGATGGTGTTGGCCAGCAGGGTCTTTCCAATCCGGGACTTCAGCCGGGTCTTCACCCGCACCACCCCGGAGCTGTAGGAACCGGTGAGCATCTGGTGTATCAGGGTGAAGCTGGCAATATAGTTCTGGATGATCAGCAGCACCAGATACCAGAGGACCAGGTCAAACCGGTAGACGATCCGGCTTTGGGTCCCAGGCTCCCCGAAGAAGATGGTAAAGGTGAACAGAGATGTGGCGGCGGAAAACACCAGGCCGAGACTCAGCGACCCGGGATGAAAATCCAGGGTATAGAGCATCCACAGTGCAAACAGGATGCCCCACAGCGCCATGAACCTGAATACCTTCTGCAGTACTTCCATACTGAACCATACCGTTATTGACGATGATATGCAACAGAATTCAGGGATACTGCATCAGGAAGAGCATAGCAGACCCTGAAATTGCGAGGAGGGTGCCAAGCAGCGCCCCAGGACCGAGGCGTTTCTTCCAGATAAACCGCTCCACCGGCAGCAGGAATACGGGGCTCACCTGTCCAAGGGCTGAGACGACCCCCAGGGGTATCAGGTTCATCGCCGCAAGGGTGAAGATGATACCCAGCACCGGTCCTGCTGCGGCGGCGAATGCCAGCAGGAGCACCAGCTTGGGCTTGTGAAATACCTGGAAATCAGAACGGAAGGTTCCCCGCACTGAACTGTAGATGATCAGGCCTGCAAGGCCTGCAGCCAGGCGGAGGTAGTTTCCTGAGACAGGATGAACTTCGGCTATCATCCCACCCTTGGCAAGGGCCATGGCCAATGCCTGGGTGATCGTTCCTGCAAAGGCTGCAAGCACCCCTGAGACAAGGTATTTCTTCGTCCTGACGGTGCTCTTGGTTTCTTCGGCAATGACCCAGATCACCCCCGATATGGTCATCAGGATGCCCGCTGTCTGCAGCAGGTTCAGGGTCTCCTGAAAAAAAAGCAGGGAGAGCAGGGCGCTGAAGATGGGGGAGGTGGTCAGAATCACCAGGGTCTCCCGGGGACCGAGGTCAACAAAGCCCTTGAAGATCAGGACATCGGCAATGAAGAACCCGATGAACCCGGATGCCAGAAGCCCGAATACCGCTGAAAGGTCCAGCCCCAGGGGAAGGGGTGTTGAAAACATGACAAGATGCACGGCGATGATCATAGGGAAGGCAATCCACAGCCGTATGTGGGCAACAGTCCGTGAACCGATCTGTTTCCCCACATATGAGTAGATCATGGAGTTCTGCGCCCAGCCGAGGGCTGTAAGCAGTGCAAAGAGCTGTCCAAGGTACATATGACCGGGACTATGGCAGATTTTTTTGGGAAGGTAAAGCTCCGGGGACAGAAAAAACCGCAGAACTGCATGAAACAGTTCTGCGGCAGCAGTAATACGTTACCCCCATCACAAGGGAAACCCCTCTAAGGCACTAATTCAACGGCTTATGACAGAACCACCAGTCATATCCGTCATACTGCTCAAGACGTTTTTTTGCGTCCTCCATAGTCTTTGCGGGAGGAACGATGACCCGGTCTCCGATGAGATCATTTTCCGGCCAGTTTGCTGGAACCGCGACTCCGTTGGTGTCGGAGACGATCATTG
>PWNW01000172.1 GCA_003557605.1 Spirochaetaceae bacterium | reverse complement strand
ATCATCAACTGCCCGTGCGGAGCCGTAGGTTTTCACCAGGTTCCGTACTGTTACTGCATCGTTCATCTGCATCTCCTTTATAACTAATGTTCTTTAAAATAACTAACGTTATTATAAATAACGATAGTTATTATGTCAAGCAGTATCTGTACAAAAAATTTCTTGTATGAGAAAAAGGGATGCAGAAAGGAGAATAAGGCATGACGGTATTTCTACTGCAGGGAATCATCCTCGGAGCAACCGCAGCGTCACAACCGGGACCCTTTCAGGCGTTTCTCATGGTGCGGACCCTGCAGCAGGGCTGGAGACGGACGACTCCTGCCGCCTTTGCGCCCCTGATCAGCGACGGGCCAATTATCATCCTGATGGTCCTGATCCTCAGCAGAACACCGGAAGTCCTGCTGAACCTGCTCCAGCTGGGAGGTGGGGCATTTCTGATCTATCTCGCTTTTCGTTCCTTTCGGAGTGCACGAACACCTGCAAAGATGCAGAATACCGGCAAGACCACCCTGCTGCATGCAGCAGCGATGAACCTGCTCAATCCGAATCCCTATATCTTCTGGGCTTCTGTGTCAGGCCCCATCCTTATTGAAGGGTGGAGGCGCTCTCCTGCCGTCGGCATCAGCTTTCTTGCAGGGTTCTACGGGGCCTTAATCGGAGGGTTTTTCCTGGTAATCGTACTGTTCTCTCTCTTTGGAAGGTTCGGTGAACGGGCTCGCTTCCTGATGACCGTCATTTCTTCAGGTGTGCTTGCGGTATTCGGGGTATTTCTGCTGTTCCAGGGGGCCTATGCTTTGTTTTTCTAAAGGTCTTCCAGTATCCCGAATCTTTGTATATAATGTAATAACCAAATAATTCCATTAGGTCCCAGAAACCATGAGTATTCGGTCCAGATTCTTACCTGAAAAAGATTTTCCCCTCTACCTCTCATCTGACCAAATGGCATACGGCAGAAAGCTGATATGGCGGTTTTTCACCTTTAACGGGATTTCCGTTGCATTCCTTATGGAGAACATCCTCATTCTCTATGCGCTGAGAAACGGGGTGTCAGAACCGCTGGTAGCGGTCCTTGCGTCATTTGTGCACCTCACCATGCCCTTCATGATATTCGGCAAGCGTTTTGCTGCCCGCTACGGAGGTGCCCGCACCTGGTCCCTCGGCTGGTTTTTACGATATGTCAGTGTCTCCTTTCTGATCCTTGCTCCATGGGTTGCGCATTACGGTGATCAGCGGATTGTATCTGGAATTATTTTGGCAAGCGGATTTGCCTTTGCCATGTTCCGAAGCTTTGGTGCGGTTGCCACCACTCCTATTGAAGGTGAGGTGACCACTGCAGAAAACAGAGGCCAATTCCTCTCAGGAAACTTTCTTCGGGTAAACACTGCACAGATTATTGCAACGACCCTGCTGATCCTGATTACCAGCATCGTGGACGACCTGTGGGTATACCAGATCGTCATTGCCGCAGCCTGCGTTACCGGATTATACTCCAGCACCCTGCTTTCACGTGTTCCTGAGTCAAAGGCCACCAGGGAGTCAGCTAAGATATCCCTGGGAAAGGCCCTGAAGACCCTCTGGATCAACCGGAGAACAAGAATCCTGCTGTTTGCCTGGAGCGCGGGCATCATAAGTTTTATGATGGTCAATCCTTTCATGATGATCGCAGTGAAAAGCGGATACGGGGTTTCTGACTATACGGCCCTTACATTATCCCTTGTGCTGCTCTTCGGGGGAATCATCTCCTCCCTGATAAACGGAACCATGTCGGACCAGGTGGGACCCCGCCCGATAATCCTTATGCATACAGCGGGTATGCTGATTCCTGCCGGGTTTTTTGCCCTTGCCCCTGAGCAGTTCTATCCGGCTGCCGTGGGGGCCGCATTCTTCATCGGAGGGTACTGCAAGATGGGAGTGCTGCTTGGGCTGGGTCACTACTTCCTCTCTGCCGTAGATGAATACCAGCGGGTGGGTACGATCCTGTATATCCGTATTCTTTCAGGCACTGCGGCCGGTCTTTCCGGGTCAGTCATCGGAGGGGGCCTGCTTTCAGCATTGTCATCCCTCGGGTTCACCGGGATGGATATTTACAGAAACTATTTCCGGACAGCAGCAGCTGCAGTAATCGTGATGATTATTATTGTCAGATCACTGGATAAACTTCATGAGTGGCCGATCAAAAATATTCTTAGGCTTCTGGTATCGCCCCGGGATTTCTACGCAATATATGTGCTGAGAAGACTGCAGAGCAGCAGGGGAGGGCGGTATGACACCCGGGAGGTGCAGCGTCTGGGAGCAATCCGGTCTCCTGTTTCTGAAGATGAGCTGCGAAATCAGCTGGAATCACCTCTGCTCTCCGTACGTGTGCAGGCGCTGAGGGCCCTTGGACGCATGCCCTTCGGGAAAAAGAGTGAAGATGCGGTTATTCATCAGCTTAAAACAGGGGAGCACACCTCCGCCTGGGTGGCAGCGGAAATACTAGGAGAACATCGAGTATACCGGGCAGTTGAACTGCTGCGGCAGGGACTCAGTTCCACAGACCGGTACCTTCAGGGGAAATGCATGGTATCCCTGGTGAGACTCGGGGATAAAACATCCTATCCCGTAATTGCCTCGATATTGTCAGAATCGAAAAATCCCAGGATTGTCATACATGGTGCAGTAGCCCTGGGTTTGACAAAAGATCCGGCATATCTGCCGCTTCTGCTGAAGAAGTCTCTTGATGATTCCCTCCCTGATTCGGTACGGGATGAGGTGCTTGTCTCTGCAGCCTCCGCAGCAGATGCAAGAAACAGGTTCTACAGGTTTCTCAAGCAGTATCACAGGAACAGGAGCACTGGGATATCACAGCTGATATCAGATCTGGATGCACCCCATATAGGGCCTGATGACATCAGCGTGCTCAGCGGAGAACACCCTCCGAAGCTGTTTATGAAGCTGCTGCATGACCGCAGCAGCAGTTCTGATGCCCCGCTGGCCGCAGCGGTGCATCAGGTGCTCCAGGAGACCGAGGAGACCCAGCTTCCCATCAAGACGGTGTTCTGCATGGCCCTAATTCTTACTAGTTCCCGCCAGAAGGTCCT
>PWNW01000206.1 GCA_003557605.1 Spirochaetaceae bacterium | reverse complement strand
TTTTTTCTCCTTTCTTCAAAGCTTCAAGAATTATAACTCGGGTATTTCTGGATTTTCAAGGTATTTTTACTGGGGCTTCTACAAGGCTGAATCCTCATGTATACCTCCATTACATCCTGGTGAAGGCTCCCTACGAAGCATCCCCGGAAGACTGGAATGTCACAATCCCGAAAAAACTTGACAGATCCTATATTGAGCAGATGATGGACACCCAGCTGTCGACTGAACAGCGGCTGCATCTGTTCCGTGGGGTTTTATTGACGGTTAGGAAAATATGTCACACCTTGAGGCATATTTTTATCGTATCAGGTGCCGCCAAGGGCAGCATGAAGAACTAATCTTTCAATGCCGTTATGGGAATAACGTGTACACCATCAGGACGAATATAGGTGGCATTCGAAAGTCCACATATCACTCCAAGTATCTTCGGCGGCCTTCCTTTGGGTTCGCTTTCAATAACAGATTTTATATGTAGCAATTTCTCGGCTGCATCATCCAATTGATGTGCACCGAGCTTGATTTCAAATGCCCCCCAATTGCCATCCGGCATCTCCACGACCGCATCAATCTCATTGTCGTGATAGTCCTGATAATGAAACAATTTTGCTTCATTTGCTTCAGCGTATATCTTCAGATCACGTTCGCACAGTGCTTCGAACAGAAAACCCAAGGTTTCCAGATCCGAAAGCAGCACCTCTTCCGTCGTCCCCAACAGCGCACAGGCCAAAGAGGGATCGGAAAAATGACGTTTGTCGGATTGTTTCACACGTACCGAAGAACGAATGTTTGTGCTGAACGGCTGCTGGTTATCCAGGAGAAAGAGCCGGTCGAACAGGTTCAGATATTCAGCCACCGTCTCCACATCGATATCTTCATCGTCAATTTCCTTGATATCCCTCTTGAGGGCCCTGTTTGTGGCTGTCGTACTCTCGTTTCTTGCCAAGGACCGAAGCAAGAGACGAATCTTGTCAAGATTCCGAGTTCTGCCATCAATCCTATTTATATCGCTATTGACCACGGCCTCCAGGTATTGCTTCGGCAGCAATTGAGCAAACTCATAATCAACGTCGATGTTTTCTGGCCATCCCCCACGAATAATGAATTGAATGATCCTCCGAAGATCGATTTCTCCGGTGATTTTTGCGCTTGTGTCTCCTGAAAAGATCCCTCTCAGGGAAACAGAACCTGAAGAACAACCCATTTCGAACAGAGACATAGGCCGCATTCGTAATTTGGCTATTCTCCCTGCGCCGCTATGGAAAACTCCCCTATTGTTAGGAGTGGAAGACCCGGTAAGGATGAAGTGTCCTTTCCCTCCACGCAGGTCTATCTCGTGACGCACAGCATCCCAGATAGAGGGAACTTCCTGCCATTCATCGATCAACCGAGGAGAATTTCCTTCTAAAATCAAGGAGGGATCCATTAAGGCCAATTTCCGATTGCTGAAATTACCTCTAGAGGATCCGACATAAAAACTGCTTTTACAATGATGTAATGAAGTCCTAGTTTTCCCAGACCACTTCGGGCCTTCTATGCAAACCGCTCCAAAAGCTTGAAGATACTGGGTCATCTTTCTATCAATCAGACGTGGTAAGTATGGTTTTTCGTTCATGAATCTCGTTTCCTTTTGGTCAAACATACCATGAACTCGTGGATCCATCAATCTTAACCCGATGGATTCGAGTTGAGTAATCCGATTCTTTCAAGAAAATAAATCCGATAGATTTCAAAAACAAACTACACCTGCAGCACTGGTATCAGTATCATTCCTTTCAGGAAGTTAAAAAGCCTTGATTATCCAGCTACAATTTTTTACATTTAAATTTATACTTGGTGTTGAATGACAAACACTCATCAAAAAAAGTTATTTAAAAAAAGGAGCATACAAATGAAATTTTCGAAATCTGTTGTTTTCATTCTTCTTATCGGATTGGCATTCAGTTTTTCCCTATCAGCTGAATCTCATGAGAGAAACTCTATTGATATATCTGCCACCGCCGAAATTGGCATTCTCAAGGTTCTTTACCATGACATTCAAATCGGAGAGGGGACACATCGGTTCAACTACATGACCGAAGGCGGGCAGGAACTGCTGCAGCTGTATAACCGTTTTGAAGTTGAAGGGCTTATTGCATCCAGACATGAGGTATCTTTCCTCTATCAGCCTCTGACTCTGCTGACACAGACTCGTGTAGATAAAAATATCACCATCGATGATATTACCTTTAAAGAAGACACCCCCCTTGATCTGAAATACGGATTTGACTTTTTTCGCGGCACCTATCGGTACCGGTTCCTCGACAACGGTACCTGGAGAGCTTCAGCGGGGATGGCGCTTCAGCTGAGAAATGCATCAATTATTTTTGACGGCTTCGATGCCTCTGGTGATGAAGCCAGGGTGGTAACCCAGGACCTCGGTCCAGTGCCGGTGCTCTCTTTTGCCGCACGCAGGGACGATCCTCGAGGTTTTTTTCTCGAAACTGGACTAGACGGCTTCTATGCCCCAGTGCGCTACCTTAATCTAAGAGATGTTGATGTGATCGGCTGGCTCTATGACGGAGCAGTCCGTGCAGGTGTTTCCATGGATGATTACGGTGAGTTTTATGTGAGTCTCAGGCTCCTTGGTGGAGGAGCTGACGGAACCGCAAGCAGTCGTACCAGGTGGACCCAAAGCAAAGAGGATCCCCGTTATACCAGGAACAACCTGAACCTTGCAGTGCTCAGCCTGGGAGTACGTCTCAAATAAGATGCATTTAACTTGCAGGGCACCTTCAGAACCTCCTGTAAACAGGAGGTTCCAGGTATCAGGTGGCTGTCATGAAGTTGTCCAGGTCTTTAAGCGAAGCATAAGTATTGATCTGCTGCGTCGGGTAAGGATTGACTAGGCCCCCCTATGCCGCAGGAGGAGTAAGCCGAGGCCTTGGCGTGATTGCTCCTATGCGTTGCCCAAATGGTCCTTGAGTTCCAGCAGGAATGCATCAAAGCGATCGTGAAATGGAATAAACTCTTTTGTCAGTCCCTCGACACAGGAGTTTGCAAAATACACTTTCTGGGGAATCAATGGGGTTTTATAGAGATTTCGGAATACGTGTCTGAAACGAAGCAGTTCTTCCAGTTTTGAAGAGAACTCTATGCTAATCACCGCAGGGCGAACTCCCTGAATATCAAGGGTCATACGGTGAAGCAGAGAACTGTGCCAGGTGGTCTTTTCAAGATTGTTTTCGAAAAATTTTGCTATCCTGAAAAAATAGGATTCCCATGCACTGTATAGGTTGTGGAGGGTATACCCCAAAGCAGCGAGCTCAAATTCATCATCACTTCCGACTTTGAGTATTCGTTCGGTCATATGCCGGTTTTTCTGATAGTTGATTTGAATAAACTGAAAATCCTGGAGCAGTTCTGCTCTCAGCTGTTCTATCGTATCAGCTGTCCTCATGGGTCTCTCCTCGTACATATAATACCGTACCATGGGTACGAACATAGGAGATGAACTCCGGGGTCTGAAGTTCCAGTTCTGCAAGGGAAACCTCAAATTCACTTGGAGGAATAAACCGTGAAAGGCAGGACCAGGAACCGCCTATCACTGCAAGGTCAATATCTGAATCTTCCCGGAATGATCTCCAAGTCTCAAAGGCAGAACCGAATCCAATAACCTGCTCCAAGGTATGATCCTGCTTTCCTAAAAGGACCGCAACATGTTTTCCCCAAGCTTGGGCCTGCGTTCTACGCTGTTCGAGAAACAAGTCACGCCTCCTATTACGGCGCAGCAGCCGCTGCGCCGCTTCAGCAACAGGCCAATCAAGTTTCAGCTTTTGCCAATCGGGTTTCATAGTCAAAGTATATACAAAAAAGATCATGTTTGCAGATAGGAAGGTCTATCTACTGTGACGTTCCTTGAGAACCTTCATTACATCCTCCAGAGAACATCCTTTCTGCACCAGAAGTACCGTCAGATGATAGATCAGGTCGGCTGCCTCCTGGAGAAACAGGTTCTCATCCTCATCCTTGGCTTCAATGATCAGCTCCACCGCTTCTTCTCCAACCTTCTGGGCTATGGCGTTTATCCCCTTGGAAAAGAGTCTGCAGGTATAGGATGATGAATTTGGATGCTCCTTTCGGTCCCGAATCACATCCTGCAGATAGGAGAGAAAGGAAAGAGAATCAAGTCCATCATGACTGTTTTCTTCTGAAAAGCAGGTATCTTCACCAGTATGGCATACCGGTCCAGCAGGAACAGCCTTTACCAGGAATGCATCCTTGTCGCAGTCAAGGCGAATATCCCGGAGATGCAGCACGTTCCCGGAAGTCTCTCCCTTGGTCCACAGGGTGTTCCTGCTTCTGGAATAGAATGTTACAAGCCCAGTTTCCCTGGTCTTCTGCAAAGATTCTCTGCTCATGTACCCCAGCATCAGCACTCTGCGTGTAACAGCATCCTGTACAATTGCTGGAATAAGACCGTCCGGGTACTTTGAGAATTGTGCTTCATCCATCCTCTACTCCTGTTCGTCCGCCATTCTGACGGGAATATCTCTCTCTTTCAGGTACTTCTTCAGTACAGGAATCTCAATTTCCCGAAAATGGAAAATACTTGCCGCCAACGCAGCATCTGCCTTTCCTTCAGTAAAGACATCGGCAAAATGCTCCATGGTTCCAGCCCCTCCTGAAGCAATTACAGGGATTGAAAGCACCGAACTGATCTTCCTGGTAATATCCAAGGCAAATCCCTTTTTTACCCCGTCATGGTCCATTGAGGTAAGAAGAATCTCGCCTGCCCCCCGTGATTCCAGCTCCTTCGTCCAGGAAACAGCTTCAATTCCAGTAGGGGTCCGCCCGCCGTTGATGTACACTTCCCAAAACTCTCCATTATGGCGAACATCAACAGCACAGACAACACACTGGCTTCCAAATTCCCCGGCAAATGCATCAACTTTTGAGGGGTCCTTGACAGCTTCTGTATTAATGGAAATTTTATCAGCACCGGACTCAAGCAGTTCCTTCACATCTTCCACAGTCCTGATTCCTCCACCGACGGTGAAGGGTATGTTCAGATTAAGGGAAACCCTTTTCACCAGTTCCACGAGGGTTTTCCTTTTCTCAACTGTCGCTGTGATGTCAAGAAATGTCAGCTCATCAGCCCCCTGCTGTGCATACACGCGACCGAGCTCCACAGGGTCCCCTGCATCACGAAGATTTATAAAGTTAACACCCTTTACCGTTCTTCCGTCCTTTACATCAAGACATGGAATTATTCTTTTTGTCAGCATACTTTATTCTCCTTTCAACGTATCCAGTACTTCAGCCTCTCTATGGGAATGGTTTTCTCATACAGCGCCTTTCCAATAATAACTCCTGAAACTCCTGCCTGCTGAAGAATTTCAAGATCTTCTTCCTTGGACACCCCGCCGCTTGCAATTAGTTCCAGCGTATATCCCGACTCCTCTGCCTGCTTCATAATACTTCGGTACAGTTCGACAGAAGGACCGGTCATCATGCCGTCTACAGATATATCTGTGCTGATAACCTTTCTGACTCCCTTCGCAAGAAAGGAGATAATGAACTGCGTGACCTCCAGATCAGATTCTTCAGTCCATCCTGATACAGCAATTCTGCCGTTTCGGGCATCAGCCCCAAGTATAATGCTGTCTGCTCCGTATGTCTCAAGCCAATGGAGGAACCTGTCAGGGGCTTTTACCGCAATACTGCCTCCTGTAACCATGGAAGCCCCTGCGTTAAACACCAATTCAATATCCTTGTCAGAGTGTATTCCTCCTCCAACATCTATCACAAGGCTGGTTGATCCTGCAATGTGTTCCAAGACTTTATAATTCACCACATGACCAGCTTTTGCTCCGTCAAGGTCCACAAGGTGCAGTCTGCGGCATCCAGCATCTTCATACATCTTTGCAGTTTCAACCGGGTCCTGGCCGTAGATTTTCTTTCTTCCGTAATCTCCCTGGGTCAGCCTTACACAGGCTCCGTCTATGATATCTATTGCAGGTATAATTTCCATATGCTGCGCTCCTGGTATTTAGAGGCTGAGAAAGTTCCTCAGTATTGCTTCACCTACTGTTCCGCTTTTTTCAGGATGGAACTGGGTTCCATAGAAATTGTCTTTATGCAAAGCAGCGCTGAAGGGAAGGATATAGGATGTGCGGGCAATGGTGTCGTTTCCCTTTGCAGCATAGTATCCATGTACAAAATATACATACACACCTTCATGAATGCCGCGAAACAGCGGGGATGAGAGATCTTCAATGGTATTCCAGCCCATATGAGGGATCTTATCCTCCGGGGGAAAGCGCTTCACTTCCTCCGGAAATATTCCCAGGGTTTTGGTGTTCCCCTCTTCACTGCGGCTGCACATCAGCTGCAGTCCGAGACAAATACCAAGAAACGGCTGTTTCAGAGACACAAGCACCTCATCAAGGCCTCGTGAACGAAGATAGGTCATGGCAGCTTTTGCTTCCCCCACACCGGGGAATATCACCTTGTGGGCGCGTTTCAGCAGCTGCGGATCATCGGTGACCAACGGTTCTATCCCCTGCCGCTTCAAGGCACAGACTACCGACATGGTATTTCCCGCATTATATTGAACTACTGCAACGTTGCTGCTCATCTACAAAGCTCCTTTGGTTGAAGGAAGCGTTTCATCAAGGGGATCACGCTGTACGGCCATGCGTACAGCCCTGGCAAAGGCCTTGAACAGTGCCTCTGCAATATGGTGGTCATTATCACCATGAGCCTTAAGCGAGAGATTGCATTTTGCCTCATCGGAAAAAGACTTAAAGAAATGAAATATCATATCCGTAGGAAGATCCCCGACATATTCTCTATGCAGGGAAACATCCCAGAGCAGCCAAGGTCTTCCCGAGAAATCAACTGCCGCTTCAGCTAATGCATCATCCATGGGAAGAAGAAATCCATAGCGCCGTATACCACGCTTATCACCTAGGGCTTTCAGCATCACCTGACCAAGCACAATTGCCGTATCTTCAATGGTGTGATGCTCATCAACTTCAAGATCACCTTTTACCTGTACGGTCAGATCAAGTTTTCCGTGCTTACCAAGCTGATGCAGCATGTGATCAAGAAAATTCAACCCGGTAGAAATAGAAGATTCCCCTGTTCCGTCCAGGTTCAATGAGATAAAAATATCTGTTTCAGATGTCTTCCTGCTGATTTCTGCCCTTCTTTCCGGAAGTGCCGGCCCCTGACCGGTAAGCAGGCTTGCTGCTTCCCGCCATGTCTTCACATAGACCGCTTCACTTTGCAGCGTCTCCCCTTCCCTTTCCAGCAGCAGGACCCTGCATGAGAGCTTCTTTGCAAGATGGACAGGCCTTTCACTGCATCCTATAACAACGGACTCATGCAGCATATCTCGAGTTTCCCCAGGATCCCATGTATCAAGCACCTGCTGTTCTGTGCAGACACAATACAGGTCTATCCCCTCATTTTTGAACAGCTGCAGCATGTATTCCTGCATCTGTTTTTTACCTTCAGAAACATCTTCTTCAGCAGGTTCTGGGACAATGAGAATCAGTTCAAATGCATCAATACTGCTGATAGTCCCAAGAGCAGTAATTACACCAGGTTGAAACACCGGATATGTGCTTCCGTTATCGATGCTTCTGAGCACCGCTTCTTCAAGATATATGCACAGCAGCGGCTTCATCATACCCACCTCCAGCTCTACAGCTGTATCTTTTTCATGGTCTCTATAAGTCTGTCCAGTTCTGCAGGACTTCCGACAGTTATCCTGACACATCCGCTGCACATGTACTGACTGCTGCGGTTTCGTATCACAATCCCATGATGCTTGAGTTCCTCGTAGAGTTTGTCCGCATCGGTTACTCTGACAAGAAGGAAATTTGCATCCGACGGGAACACATGCTCCACATAGGGCAGTTCCTTGAGACTATGTGCAAGCTGTTCTCGTGAATTCTTAATTTCCTCAATACCTCGAAGCACTTCTTCCCTTTTGTCCAACGCCTCTAATGCAGCATGCTGAGAAAGTTTGCTGACATTGTAGGGATACTTGATTTTATGCAGAACCTGAATAATATCAGGGCTGCTGAACGTCATACCGACCCGTGCTCCTGCCATTCCCCATGCTTTGGAAAAAGTCTGAAGCACCGCGAGGTTCTGAAAATCCTTTACAAGATCAATACAGGAAGGGGAGCTGCTGAAATCCTGATATGCTTCATCCACTACCACAATCCCAGGAAAGCTTTGCACAAGTCCTGCAATATCATCCTTGTTCATAGCGTTTCCTGTAGGATTATTTGGGGAGCAGATAAACAGCAGTTTCAGGGTATGAACAAAATCACGATGATCAAAGAGAATTGAAAGCCCTTCAACATCAATAGAAAAATCTTCCTGAAGAGGAACTCTTATTGTTTCCACATTATTCAGTTCAGCAAATACCTGGTACACACCGTAGGTCGGCGGCATAATCAAGGCATTGTCGCTGGCGGGTTCAGCGAAAGCACGATAGATCAGGTCAATTGCTTCATCGCTGCCGTTGGTGATGCAGATATTCTCCGGCTCAAGCCCCTTCCACCGGGATATCTTTTCCACAAGCTCACGGCTCAGGGGATCCGGATACCGATTGACTGGAACGGTAAAAAAACTGCGGTAGTTTTCATTTGCATCAAGAAATACTTCTGCATTTCCGGAATATTCGTTCCTTGCAGAGGAGTACGGTTTCATGTTCCTGATATTTTTTCTCAGCAGTGAAGAAATTTTCTGATCACTGTTCATAGCGGCTCTCTCCTTTATTCCTGCTTCGCTCTATTATGGTCCTGCCTGCTTGAGTTTTCAAGAGAGGCTTTTCGTATTTCGACAGCGCGCCGATGCGCATCCAGCCCTTCATGCTGTGCCATTACCTCAATAACCGACGATAATGCTAAAAAACCCTGCTGAGTTAACTGCTGGTATGTGATGTGCTTCTGGAAACTCTCAAGACTCACTCCGCTGATGCTTCTTGCCCATCCCCCAGTCGGGAGCGTATGATTTGTTCCAGATGCATAATCACCTGCAGATTCAGGGGTCCATTGTCCGATGAAAACACTTCCTGCGTTATTGATCTCCTGCTCCCAGTCATCCCAGTCGTCCCGCAGAAAGATCAGATGTTCAGGTGCATACCTGTTAATGATATCAAGAATCTGAACCCGGTCCTTGGTGCAGACAATCCTGCTGTTTTTCAGGGAAGACAGGGCATATTCCTTTCTCGGCAGGTCTTCCAGCTGTTTTTTCAGCTGATCCAGCACCTTATTGGAAAGCATCGGGTCAGGTACAATGAGAATTGACTGACTGTCAAACCCATGTTCAGCCTGGCTCAGCATGTCCGCGGCAATGATGCTTGGATCAGATGATTTATCAGCGAAAACAAGCACTTCGGAAGGTCCGGCAGGCATATCGATTGCAACAGTGTCGACTGAAAGCATAAGTTTTGCAATTGTAACATAGCGGTTGCCTGGTCCGAATATTTTTTCTACCCGAGGAATTGTCTCTGTACCGAATGCAAGTGCTGCAATCGCCTGGGCTCCGCCGACTTTGAAAATTCTGGTGACCCCGCTGATATGCGCTGCATAAAGAACTGCAGGATGAACCTTGCCCTCAGGACCGGGAGTGTAACCATGACAATTTCTCTGCAGCCTGCCAATACCGCAGGAACTGAGAGCATCAGCACAGAAGAAAACAGCGGCGCTGTTCCTCCAGGAATGTATATGCCGATCGTTTCTATCGGCTTATTCTTCCTCCAGCACAGCACACCAGGCTGAGTTTCAACCACCGGCTCTGCCTTCCCCTGGGCTGCATGGAATGCTTTTATATTGTGTTTTGCAGTCTCCATCGCAGCTTTCAGTTCATCGTCCACAAGCCTGCAGCCTTCATCAATTTCATCCCGGGTAACTTCCAATCGTTCCAGTTCAACCCCGTCAAAGGTTTTGGTAAATGAAAACAGAGCTTTGTCGCCCCTTGCCTGGACAACATTGATGATGTTGGATACCTGGTCCTGCACCTTCAGCAAATGCTGGTCCGGTCTTGCTATGATTTCTTCAATGTCTTCTGCATGCGGATTGATGTATACACGTACCGGTTGTTTCATATATTCCTCCAGCGCAATACTGCTACCGAGTCATCTTCTCAATTGATGTTACCAGAATGCCCTGAGCTCCGAGAGACTGAAGCGCCTCAAGCACTTCCCAAAAATCATCTTCCTTGACCACCGTCTGTACCGATATCCAGCCTTCCTTGTACAGCGGCGTAACCGTCGGGCTCTTCATTCCTGGAATAATGCGGCTTACCTCTTCAATATGCTCCTTGGGAAGATTGAACAGAATATACTTGTAATGACGGGCACGCATTACCGCATCGATGCGGACAAGAAGCTTCTGTATGATCTTGTATTTCTCAGGAGCTGTATCTTCAATGCCCTGCCTTGCTATCAGCACTGCAGAAGACTTGTAGAGAGTCTCAACCTCCTGCAGTCCGTTGCTGACGAGGGTGCTGCCGGTACTGACGATATCGAACACAGCATCTGCAAGTCCAATGGTAGGCGCTATCTCAACAGAACCGCTGACCACATGCACATCAGCTTCAATACCTCTTTCATCAAGGCATGTTTTCAGAATATTCGGATATGATGTCGCTATTGACCTGCCTTGGAGATATGCAGTACCGCTGTACGTCTCTGTATTGGGTACAGCTACTGATAAACGGCACTTTGAAAACCCCAAGTCCCTGATGATGTCCACAGGATATCCCTTTTCATCGACTTCATTCTTTCCGACTATACCGATATCTGCAATGCCGTCATGGACATATTCAGGAATATCATCATCCCTGAGAAACAGAAACTCCATGGGAAAGTTGTCCGCCATGGCTTTCAGTACCCTAGATCCGGCGGAATAGTCTATACCGCAGTCCTGAATCAGGCTTAATGATTTTTCACTCAGTCTTCCGCTCTTTTGAATCGCTATCCGTATGCAGTTTCTCTGCTCCATATCAGCCTCCGATACCGGTACAAGAACACAAAAAATCCCGCATGAAATGCGGGAATATAACCTGGTTACATGACACCACACTTCACATATCAGCAGCAGCAGGAATGGTGGTGATGTCTGATAACTGTACCGACAGCAAGTAATATCATAATCTGAGACTACCGATTCAGGGAAAACATGTCAAGTAGATCAAAGATTCTCCCTGGTACAGGCAGTTCCTGGATCTAAAACACAAAGCAGCATCCGTTGGAAGCGTTAATTATGATTAAAGGGCTGTGCGCTTCGGTAGTAGTCATGATCAGAATCTTTACGTAATGAAAGGCCCTTCACAATCATGACGATACCGAATCCGACAACAAATACACCGAGCACCTTCAGCAGGGTCTCTCCAATTTCCTGGGGCATGAAAATAATCAGAAGCGCTAAGGCTATAGATATTACCGCTTCGACAATTCGAGAAATGACGGGCATATGATACCGTTTCATCTCAACAGCGTTGATTATACCGAGAACCCCTGTAATAAACAGCTGAAATCCGATTACATAGAGCATAGTGAACCAGGTAATTTTCAAAAACAGCATCGGCAGAAATACGGCGCATAATCCTACTGTAAGAGAAACCGCCCCGCGGGCAATGATTACTGCTTTTGCAGACTTTTCGAAGGGGGCCTTAATCCCGGTAAACAGGATAAAAAAACCGTTTAATACAGCAAATATTCCCAGTGCTATGACAAGGAACATAGCGAAATTGGCTGTTTGAAAAAAAATAAAGGCCCCGATTATCACGGCAAAAATACCGATAAACATCTTCTGAAGCCAATCCTTAATAGGTCCCATCACGTTACTCCCCATATATATTTGCCACGAAATTAGGATTTCGTGCATATAGTGAACAATCGAAATCTATTTTGGTAACAGGAAAAATTTCTCCCAAAGCATATCCCTTTTTAAAGATTTTTTTGAATTATTCGGGTATACTCATAGTCTACAACAATATAAATCAACATCGTAGGAGTCTGCAAATGCACATCAGACATTTTTTTCTTTTCTCATTACTTTTTATTTCTCTGTCATCAATAAATATCTCTGCACTGAATATGCAGAAGATCCATCCAATTGAC
>PWNW01000042.1 GCA_003557605.1 Spirochaetaceae bacterium | reverse complement strand
GCTCCCGAATCTCAATAAGCGGTCGAATAATGTGCAGCTTTCCTGAGAAAAACTCCTGCACAGGAAGCATGGTGGAGAAATCAGATCTGAAGCAGAGGTTGATCAAGGTGGTCTCTACCAGGTCGTCAATATGATGCCCCATTGCCACCAGGCTGATTCCCTGGTCTGCGGCCTCCTGGAACAGGATTCTTCTGCGGTTTCTTGAACAGAGATAGCAGTTGAACTCTCCCTGAAAACTTGGAGAAAACATTTCAGCGTCGATGACCTTCAGTGGGATATTGAGGAGGGAGAAGTAATCGTGAAGCTGCTGGACCATCACCGGATCAACCGGATGCTCCTTCCAGTTGATCAGCACCCCCTGAAGCGCATAGGTGACCGGAAGCCATTTTCTGCGCAGTGACAGCGCAAGTGCCAGCACCAGGGAGTCCTTACCCCCTGATATCCCCAGCAGCACCCGATCACCTGACCGTACCATGGAGAACTTGTTGACTGTTCTCCCGGCCTGCTTGATCAGTCTGCGCACCCTTGGGGGCATAGTTCCGTCTATGAGTTCATGGTACTTAGGTGTGTTCATAGGGAAAGCTGCTCCATTGAGGAAAGCTCTTGGTCTGTCATATCAGGGGAGACAAACACCCTGATAATCCTAAGACTGCGCTGCATGGAATCTATTACCTCCGGGGTTAAAATATGCACCGGCTCTGCTGCTTTTCTTGAAGAGATCAGGGGGATATTACATTCGAGGGAGATGCCTTCGGGTATGTCGATAATGACCCTGGGGATTTCAGAACCACATGAAAGTTCCTGTTCCCGCTGCAGGCGGTAGGGAAGGTCCAGCAGACGAAGATGCTCGGGGCTGCTGCTGTCAAAGGGAATTTCCATACTGCACTGGTACAACCGGTTCTGCCTCACCTGCTCAACTAAAGAGAAGGGGGGATAGGACCTGCTGCTGCAGAGCCTGAGGAAGGATTCATCATTGAAGTAGTATAGGTCCTCCGGCGCAATGATTCCTTCTGAAAGCCCGGAAAACAGTGCATGCTTCACCATGGCCGTTGCTGAGCGGACGGTGCGGTGCCAGTACACATACCGGTACATCAGGTATTTTGAGAATATGAGGTTTTCAAGAGCACCGAGACCTGATGTCTCCATGCCCGGCTTCATATGCTCCTGTGACCAGTGCAGCTTGCTGATGATGTAGTCAATATCTTGAATGCCGTAGGGAACTCCGCAGAAATATGCATCACGGTTGAGATAGTCCAGTTTGTCGGGATCAAGGGGCCCTGAGAGCAGAGACCGGTATATCATAATTTCCGGGTCGGAGGTTTCTATTCCTTCGTCGATAACGGCGCATACCATAGCCGGATCGGTATGCATGGATTCAGAGATGACCCTTGAAAGCTCCCTGCTTGATGAGATGATCTCGGAACCCAGCTGTTCATGATCCTTCAGCGGAAGACCCTTGAGGGAATGGGTATAGGGGAAATGTCCGAGGTCATGAAGCAGGGAAGCGGTGAGAAACGCCCTGACCCCTTCCGGGGTGCACCCGGAGAGAGATCCGGTCTGCAGCAGGCTGATGAGCATCTGACGGGCGAGGTGAAATACACCGAGGCTGTGGCTCAGCCGGGTATGGACAGCGCCGGGATACAGGAGATGGGTAGGACCCAGCTGCCGTATCCCTGCCAGTTCCGTCATCTGGGGGCAGTGAAGCAGGGCTTCCATGCCCTTGGATATATAGATATGCTTCCAAAGAGGATCCCGTACCGGGACGGTGTAGGAGGAAATCAGTTCTTCTGTCACGGCTCGCTGAATTTGGTTCATCATCGGGTATCTTACCGTGAAGAGGTGCAGCTGTCCAGCATTTGACAAAGAGGGGAAAAGAAAGTACAAGAAACAGGGGTGCAAGATGACAGGGAAAATTATTGCTGTACTGTTCCTGGCTGCTGCAGTTTCCGTCTCCGGGGAGATGCTTCTCCATGATATGGAGGGGAAGGAACTGCCCGGCACCCATTCTGCCTGGGATGCGAAGATCGGCGAGATCCTGGACCCTGAGGAGTTTTCTGATTTCTACCGAACAGTTACAGGGTTTTTTTCATCCCAGCGGGAGAAGTATACTGCCCCGGCAGTCAGGGTCGTTCTGGTCCGCCAGGACTGCATGCTTGAGGAGGTGACTGCAGTAAGAATCGGGAGACCCCGGGAAAGGCCCGGCCCGGTGGAGCTGCCGGTCAGGCTGATATTCTTCAGCATGGGAAGTGAGACTGTCAAGGTCGTACTCCGTCCTGATGATGCGGCTCCTGCGGGGTGGTATGTGCTGGACGTTCTGGCTGAATAAACTGTTTCAGAAATATTGACATCCATAACCCTCTGCTGGTATATTACCGTAGTGCCGTGGTGGAGTAGCTCAGTCGGTAGAGCAAACGGCTCATATCCGTTCGGTCAGGGGTTCAAATCCCTTCTCCACTACCTACTGTAACAACCGCCCTCATAGTCAGGGCGGTTGTTTGTGTGAAGGCTATGAAAAAACAAACCCATCCTGCAGAGCTGTGGGATGCCCAGTACTGGAAGTTTTCCCTCTACGGTTTTCTGAAGAACCTTCGGTTCTTTGATCCCTATCTGCTGCTGTTCTTTGCTCAGCGGGGAATATCTTTTTTCCAGATCGGTCTGCTGTTCGCAGTGCGGGAAATATCAATCAATGTGATAGAGATACCTTCAGGCATTATTGCCGATACCTTCGGCAGAAGAAGAAGCATGGTGATTTCTTTTCTGTGCTATATTGCTTCCTTCATCATGTTCTATCTCTTCAGCGGTATGATCTGGTATATTCCAGCGATGGTCCTCTTTGCAGGCGGAGAAGCGTTCAGGACCGGGACTCACAAAGCCATGATGATCGATTATCTTGAGATGAAAGGGTTCGGGGGGTACCGGGTGGACTACTACGGAAAAACCCGTGCGTGGTCCCAACGGGGTTCAGCGGTATCTGCGCTGATTGCCGGGGCAATTGTGTTTTACTCAGGAAGCTATCAACGTATATTCCTCTATTCAGTGATACCATATCTGTTTAATCTTGCCCTGATGCTGTCCTATCCAAAGGTGCTTGACGGGGATACCGGCAGACTGACCAGGCAGGAGATTAAAGATGCTGTGCAGGAGCGCTTGATCGGGCTGGTGAATCTTGTGAGATTTAAGGGTACCCGTCGCCTTATGATAAACTTCAGTGTCTTTGACGGGGTGTTCAAGGCAGTTAAAGATTACATTCAGCCGATCATTCAGAGCTTTGCTCTTTCACTGCCGGTGCTGCTGATGCTTTCCGGCCAACAGCGCACGGCACTGACTGCTGCAGCGGTATATGCTGTGCTGTACCTGATCAGCGCATTTGCCTCCAGCAGCACCGGACGGGTTATGAGGCTGTTTTCTTCCCAGGAGACTGCTCTTGACCGGACCTTTACTGCAGGGGTTTTAACTGTTGCCCTCATCGGTATCATGCTCTTTGCAGACGTACCCGGCATCGCTATTGTCATGTTTGTAGGATACTATGCATTGGAGAATATCAGGCGTCCGATGGCTGTGGGGCACTTGACGAATCAGATGAAGAACTCCATGATGGCTACAGGACTTTCCGGTGAGTCCCAGTTCAGGGCGCTGGTAACAGCGGTGCTTGCACCGGTTTTCGGACTGACTGCAGATGTTCTTGGGATCGGCTATGCACTGACTGGCTTCGCAGTGATGATGCTGGTATTCAGCATCCTGTGCAGCGTATCTGCTGTGAGTCATCGGAGTCATCTTAACACACATAAGGACTGATGATGGTAGGGTTTTATATAAAAAAGGCTTTTTTTGACGGGTGGGACAACCTAATTGTCCTGATCATACTGAACCTCGGGTATGTAGTGCTCCTCGGCGGTCTGTATTTGGTTGTCTCCTCCCTGCAGGTATCAATAGTCCTCGGGGCGGCTGTTCTGATTCTCTGGACCTTTGTGATGCAGACCTACAACGGAGCAGTGTCGTTTTTCACCTTTGATTTTGCCTGCTACCAGCGGCCGGGGGTTCGTGAGTTTCTTGACTACGGAAAGCAGGCGTTCCGCTATGTTCCGCTGATGAGCGCACTGACTGCAGGACTGCTTGTGATGCTTCTCATCGTGCTTCCCTTTTATCTTGCGGTCCCGGGATTTCTTTCCGTACTGGCACTTTCAGTGATCTTCTGGGTGACTTTGTTTCTTTCCATGTCCATGATGTTCTATTTTCCAGCTGCTGTGCAGCTGAAGGGAAATCCGCCCTGGAAGACATTCAAGAAGGCTATGCTCATAGCCCTCGACAATCTTGGGTTCAGTCTGTTTCTGCTGATCTATACGATTATTAATTCAGTGATATCCATATTTACGGCGTTTCTTGTTCCGGGATTTGCTTCAGTACTGATGAGCCATCAGATAGCATTGAAGCTGAGGCTAGTGAAATATGATTTCCTTGAAGAGAATCCCGACACACCGAGAAAAGATATTCCCTGGGGAGCACTGCTGATGGAGGAACGTGAAAAAGTCGGGCCCCGAACCCTGCGTGGGATGATATTCCCCTGGAAGGAATAGGGCCCGTAAGCCGCCTATTTCACAGAAAATGAATGAACCGTCACTTGGCGGTACGTATCTCCTTGTATGTGCAGCGGTTGGGGAAAGTTGCTGTGGTGCATAGCATCAGGAAGTTCCCCTGCTTCAAGACAGAATCCCCGGAAGGGAGGGTTTGAATAGGTGTCGCTGTAGAACTGCACCCCCGGGGCGGTGGTCCTGATCACCATGACACGGCCTGATACCGGTTCCTCCACCTTGGCTGCATCAATCAAAGTGCTTGTCTGTTCGCTCTTCATGACGAAGTTATGATCATATCCGTCAAAACCCTCGATGTTCCGTAAGTCCCTTCCGATTTCCTTTGCCGTGCGGAAATCAAAGGGAGACCCATCCGCAGGCATCAACATTCCGGTGGGCAGCAGGTCCTGTCCCACCTCCACATACCTGCTGCTGCTCAACTGAAGCAGGTGACCGTGAATTTCTGGGGAGTCGTCCTTTCCGCAGAGGTTCCAGAAGGCATGGTTCGTCAGGCTGGTATAGGTGTCCTTGTCAGTGTCCGCTTCATAGAGGAATATCACCTCCTGAGCTTCGGTGAGAGTGACGGATACTGATACATCAAGTTTTCCAGGAAATCCCTGGTCCCCGTCAGGGGAGGTAAGACAGAACTTCACGGTTCCCCGATCCTCAAGGCGAATGGGATAGGCATCCCATACCTTCTGATGAAAGCCTCCTGGCCCGCCGTGGAGCTGAAACAGCTTGTGGTTCTTTACCAGTTCAAACTGTTCTCCATTGATGTCGAAGCGTCCTTCGGCAATGCGGTTTGCATACCGTCCAATGGTGGCGCCATGGAAGGGAAGGTCCTTTTCATAGCGCTTGATATCCTGTTTCCCGGTGATCAGCTCACCGAGATTCCCGTTCCTGTCGGGCATTCGGCAGCTGATAAGCCGTGCGCCGTAGGTTATTACCTTGATGGAAGCACCTGAAGAATTCTCGATAGTAATGCTGTCCACCCTGGTGCCGTCTGCTGCAGTTCCAAAATACTCTCTTGTCATATTCATGGAAGTATAGTAGGACGTTTTTTCCTTCAGGTCAATCTGTATGTGCATGGTGTATTGTCCCATATGCTCCATTCTGGTACAATCTGAACATGGAATGGAAAGCAAGTCATATACTGGTTAAGGACCGCTCCCTTGCGGTCCAGATTATTCAGCGGATCAGGCAGGGAACATCATTCGAGTCCCTGGCCAGGGAGTACTCGACCTGTCCAAGCAAAAGCAAGGGCGGTGATTTAGGGTGGTTCGGGCCAGGCGCTATGGTTCCTGCGTTTGAACAGGCGGTAAAGTCTCTCGGGACGGGGTCTGTCAGCGATGTGGTGCCTACACAGTTCGGATACCATGTGATAAAGGTAACCGGCAAGCGCTGAGGAATATGTATGAACTCGAAAATGATCCCCATAGAGACCCCTTCAGGGACCTTCAAGGTGTGGACCAGTGAGCAGAGCTCCCATCCTTCACGGAGACTCCTGCTTCTCCATGGCGGGCCTGGTGCAAATCACGGGTATTTCCGTAGCTTTGAAGAGCACATAAGTACCGAAGAGCTCTCCTGGATTTACTATGACCAGCTCGGTTCTGACCGTTCAGATGCACCAGATGATCTGTCGTTGTGGTCCATTGAACGGTTTGTTGAGGAAGTTGAGCAGGTCCGTAAAGCCCTTGGCCTGCATCGGGATAATTTTTTTCTCCTCGGCCATTCATGGGGGGGAATCCTTGCCGTTGAGTATGCCCTGAAATACCAGCAGCATCTTAAGGGACTCATCATCTCAAATATGATGGCAAGCTGCATCAAATACCAGGAGTATGCCGATCAGGTGCTTGGTCCGAACATGGACCAGAAGGTGCTTGCACGCATCCGTGAACTGGAATCCATGGGAATGTATGAAAGCCCTGAATACATGGAACTGCTGATGCCCCACCATTATGAGAAGCATGTGCTGAGAAAACCTGCAGATCAGTGGCCTAAGGCAGTAACCGATGCGTTTTCCCGGACAAATCAGCAGATATACGTGCATATGCAGGGACCAAGTGAATTTGGAATTTCCGGCACCCTGGAGAAATGGGACCGCTTTTCTG
Source organism: Spirochaetaceae bacterium (assembly GCA_003557605.1). Lineage (GTDB taxonomy): Bacteria > Spirochaetota > Spirochaetia > PWKH01 > PWKH01 > PWKH01. The sequence goes on along the minus strand of PWNW01000042.1, from coordinate 5,476 downwards.
ATTTAAATCAGATCAGTGTACCCGCATTGGTCATCGGTTCTGAACATGACACCATGGACCCGGAGCATATGAGGCTGATGGCGGGCACCTTGCCGAAGGGGTCCTATCTGCACTGCCCAGAGGGAAGTCATCTTCCCATGTGGGATGACAGCGAGGTGTACCATCGGGGGATTGTTCAGTTCATAGCTGAAGCTGACTGCTGCCCTTGACCCCATGCTCCGGGATATCCTATTATCCGAAGGATGGAACACATAGAGGTGTATACAGACGGCGGCTGCTCTGGCAATCCAGGACCCGGAGGCTGGGCATTTATCGTCTGCATGGGGAATGAAATTATCCGCTGTTCAGGCGGAGAAAAAAACACTACCAACAACAGGATGGAGCTTCAGGCGGTCATAGAGGCGCTGAAGTTCCTTAAGGGCCATCACCGGGAAAAGAAAATTCCAATAATTCTTCATACAGATTCCCAGTATGTCCGGCAGGGTATCACCAGCTGGATTCATACCTGGATGAAGAACAACTGGAGAACCGCTGCCAGAAAGCCGGTGAAAAACAAGGAATACTGGACTGCCCTCAAGGAGCTTGATGATGCTCTGAGACCTCAATGGAAGTGGGTTCCAGGACATGCGGGCATTGAACTCAATGAGCAGTGCGATGCGATGGTCCAGGATGAAGTCAGCAAATTCCAGCAGCCGGAAGGGCAGGGGGAAACATGAGCACAGACCCGCAGATGCGCAGCACCGTCACCTCCCTGCTGTCCCGTCAGTTGTTTGCCGTGCTTTCCACCTATGGGGAGGAGGGCCTGCATTCGGTAATTGTTTCTTTCGTTGCCGATGATTCTGGAGAGCATATTGTGTTCTCCACTCCCAGGAAAACAAGAAAATACCGCAACATGAAGCACAGCAGCAGGGTGTCTATGTTTTTTGACAACCGCAGCAGCGATATTGCTGATCTCTACAGAATTACAGCCCTGCAGGCTGTGGGTGACGTATCTGAACTGCAGCAGGACGCAATTGAATCCTGGCGAAGCATCTACCTGCGCAAGTACCCCGAACTCAGCGAGTTTGCCTGCTCTCCAGAAAATGCACTGATGCTTATGACTGTTGAGCGCTTTGAGATTGTTACTCATTTTCAAGGCGTCAGTACACTTACGTTCAGGTAATCTGGGCAGTTTTTTTCAAAAATGTATTGACCTTTTTCTAGCTCTCTGGTATATTCCACCCGTTGCCTGGGGCCGCTAGCTCAGTTGGTAGAGCAACGCCCTTTTAAGGCGTGGGTCAAAGGTTCGAATCCTTTGCGGCTCATTACTGCTGAAGCAGTCACGTACGTCTCCTTCGTCTAGTGGTTAGGACACCGGGTTTTCATCCCGGCAACAGGGGTTCGACTCCCCTAGGAGATGCTGATATATTCCGGTTCTTCCATTTTCGGGGAACCGGTTTTTTTTGCTCAAAGACTTAATACAACTTCCTAGAAAATAATAAAAAAATTAAAAAATTTATATTGACTATTTCTTAAGAAAAAATATACATTACTTTTATACTAATGTAAAAAAGTGGAGATTATAAAAAAGTATGAAGAAAAAAACTATTTCCCGTCTGGTGTTTCTTGCCGCTGCATTGACAGCCTTATTAAGTTTTGCAGGTTGTGAACTTGCTTTGAACGGAACCCTCGAAGATGAATTTGACGGCGACCGGAGAGCAGGGAGGCCTGCAGTATCAAATACTGCTCCTGCACCCTTTGCAGGTGACGAAAGTGAAGTGTATCTGCTGACAGATACCTTCGGATATCAGTCATTTTCCTACGGACTCTGGGCCGGACAGAACCTGGATGCCGGTACAGTCACCATCAGTAATGATGCAGAGAATTTCTTCGTTACCGTAGAAACCTTTGCTGCCCTTGATGAAGTGCATGTTTACGTGTACAACAGTCTTGAGGCTCTTCCTGCAAGCAGACCAGCTCCCGGACTTGCTCCCTATTCAGCAAAAAACATCAATGGACCTTCAGTAACTATTGAAATACCTGCTGATGATGTAACCGATGGAACTGCCTACTATTTCATCATTCATGCTGCTTTGAAAGCAGGTGATGATCCTGCCTTTGACTATCTTGCCGGTGAGACTGCCTATGGTGCCGGTTCTGATGCTCCTTCCTTCAGCGGGAGAGGTGCATGGTTTTATGGGGTAACCTATGTGATTACTGAAGTAGTGCTGGAAGTTATAGATGATGAGGTCTCCATTGAACCAGGAGATTTCAGAACTCAGACTCAAGGCGGCTGGGGAAGCCCCGCTAACAGTGGTCCCGGAAGTTATCTTGAAGCAAACTTTGACGGCGCCTTTCCTAATGGACTGACAGTTGGCGGAGAATTTACCCTGGCCTTTACCAGCACAGCGGCTGTTCGGGAATTTCTTCCTGCGGGTGGTGCTCCTTCTGCGTTGACAGAAAGTGCGGTAGACCCGACTTCAGGCAATGTGTTTGCCGGACAGGTTCTTGCACTTACGCTTTCAGTAGGATTCGACTTGTATGATGAGGACTTCGGTGCTTCTGATGTCAATCTGAAGGACTTAGTGTTCGTCGACGGGACTTTTGAGGGATGGAGTGTGGAAGCAGTTCTTGCTGAAGCTAATAAAGTTCTTGGAGGCGGAAGTTCTGAGTTTTCCGCAAGTGAGCTTAGTGATGCTGTTGCTGCGGTAAACGAAAACTTTGTTGACGGAGCATCAGCAGGTAATGCATTGCAGCTTCCGTAAAGCGAAGCAGACTTGTAACAAAAAGAGTCCTGGTATCCCAGGACTCTTTTTTATGGTCGTGGTCTGTTTCCGCTTTTTTTTCAGGAATAATATGAGATAATCCTAGCAGCAGAATCTGAAGGGTTCAGTACGTCATCTGTATTACCGATAAACGGTTCATGATGCTCACATCTTTCTCCCTTGAGGGCATCACATCCCTTTTCTTTGGCCTGGACTTACCACACTGTGTATCTTTGGAATAGTCAACGTGATGCTCCAGGGTAGGGCAGATCAAGCATTTTCATCATGCTCAAAGAATTTGTTTGTTCCAGAGTTCCTGGAGAAATTTCTTCCAGGGCATCACCTCAATGTCATCAGCAGTCCTTCGATATTCAGTATCCCGGGAAACAACAATAGCTCTAGCAAGAGTTGCTTCCTCCTTCAGTGCCCGAAGGCCCTTCATGTCCTTGTCTGAAACAAGGAAGAAATCCTTGATTTCCACCGCTGTATGGTCCCCCACTACCACGTCAACCTCAAACCCTGAGGTGCTTCGCCAGAAGGTTACCGGATCATCCCGCAAAGAATATGAGAGGTAGGCACGCACTTCCAGCAGTATAAAGTGTTCAAAAAATTTACCGAACAATTCAGGAGCCATGCTGCTGGAAAATGAACGCCGCAGGGCATGCACAACCCCGATATCGAAAAAATAGAGCTTTGGTCGGGAAGAAGGCTTTCGTTTTTGAGTTCTTGAATAGACCGGAAGCCTGAAGGCCAGCAGGGTATCCTCGAGAATCTCTATATAGTTCATTACCGTTCTTGCCTGAAGCCCTGTATCGGAGGCAATGGAGGTGTAGTTAAGTTCTTCACCGTTCATGATTCCCAATGCATCAAGTACATGTGCAAATCCTTGCACATTTCTTGTCAATGATTCAGCCTGTATTTCCTGTCGGATATACAAATCCACATACGCTGAAAGATCAAGGTGAGCTTCAGGATCTCCATATATCTGCGGAAGTCCTCCAGTCGACAGGTATGTTTCCAAATGAAAATCAGGTATCTCCTGAGAAACAAGGGGAAACAGGCTGACCCATCGGGCTCTTCCTGCAAGCAGGTTAGCAGACCCTCTTTTCAGTTTCCTTGCACTTGATCCGGTCATGATGCATTTCTGTCCCCTCCTCTGGATCAACCGGTGAACTTCATCAAGGAGCATCGGCAGTTTCTGGATTTCATCAATGATGACAATATCCTCAGCACTGTTTTCCTCTTCAATGAGAGAAGGTCGGCGAAGCAGTCTCGTATATGTACTGTTTTCCAGGAGATCATACATTCTCGCTTCAGGAAACAGATGCTGCAGAAGTGTCGACTTTCCTACTGCCCTTGGCTCGAATAACAGGTTAGAATCTCTATTTCCATTTTTGGTATATTTTCTGAAATACGATTTCCTGATGACGGTGATATCTCTCTTTTCAGGTGCATCAGTGACCAGATCAGGGTTTTTTGCGGAGGGTGAGTTCTATGGTATTTCTTTCTGCTGCTTCCCTGAGCAGCCTGACAGCAGTGCCGACCCGTTGCTCAGGTTCGATCCGTTTCAGGTATTCGTGGATCTGGGTCAGTTCATCAAGGGGGAGGAGATTGACTGACAGGCAGTAGAAGCTTTTCTTCCTTCCGTCATTGCACTGTTCAAGCAGGAAGCGAAGAATCCCAGTCTTATGTTCTAGTTCCCGGATATACTTCTCAATACCTTCATGCTTAGCCTTCTGCATATCGGAGAGGACGTTGGCATAGGTAATGAATGAGTCATGCTTCGGCATATCTTTATATCGGCTGCAGGGGAAATCCGGACATTGAAAGCAGAACTCAGCTTGGCTGCGCTTAGCATTGCAGCTGATGATCCCGCAGGATGGATGGGTGTCAGAGAACCCGGGACCGCAGCATCCCGGACATGCGGAACTGCCGGTTCCGTAGTGTCTGGGACACAGCGAACAGTTAAGTCCGCAGAGAGAAAACTGGAGATATTCCCGTTCCAGCTGCTTCATGTGCCAGTATACACTGGAACGGGAATCAATGCATACAGGTTTTTTATTCAGCCTTGATGGTAAAGGTCAAGGTGTCAGAATAGGTCCCTGTAGGGAAAGATGTCGGGTCAACTCCCGTGAGGCTGACAGCTAAGGAATACACCGTGTCTTCTGTCGCCCAGTGCTGAAAGTCCACTTCATCTCCGGGATTTACCCAGCTTGGATTTGTCCAGGCTGCATCGCCTGAAATATGGAAGGTATAGGGAATCTGAGCACCGTCATGCATCAAGTTATACCCGTTCACGGATATGACGCTGACTTTGTATCCGGGACCGTTTGTGAAAGCATTCAGCGTTCCCACTGCCCGTTCAACCGCATCAATGGTAAGGTCGATGGGTTCTTCCTGCTCAGGAGTTCTGCTGAGGGTCAATGAAAGTTCAGCGGGGGGCTCACCAATGTACCCGAAGAGGTTGAGATTCACTGAGGTGTTAGCTGAAATGGAAAAAACAGATACGACAAGAACCAGAAACAAAGAGATCATACACTTTTTCATAATCATCCTCTTTTTTAAATAATATTTATTAATTATCAAAAACATACCACGGAAAGTTACAAAACGTCAAGATAATTATTCAGTATTAATGGGCAGACTGCAGGAAATAGACTATATTCTGCTGATATTACCCGTGATACAATAATATTGGAGGTGCTTATGACCTTCCTGGTGATTATCGCTGC
>PWNW01000065.1 GCA_003557605.1 Spirochaetaceae bacterium | reverse complement strand
GCTCTTCCGATCTATGTATCGATCAGGTCCGACTATATTTCCTTCATTCCCCTCTCGCCGCTCACCGGGTACTGGTTTCCCGAAGGGACCCATCTGCGTTCAGCCCGGATCGATACATTTGTCACCACTTTGCATGAGAAATTAGGAGTACCAAAGCAGCGGGCGGCAGACTTCTTCGCCTATACCAAAAAAATCTATGATATCGCCGGGGGGGTGTTTCTCAACAACAGCCTCCATGAATTCTCAACGTATTTGTCCCCCAAAGTGCTCTGGTCGCTGATGCGCATCTGGAAGATTGACCCCCTTAGAACCATGGATTCAGCAATCTCATCGTTCTTCAATGATCCCAGGGCTGTTCAGCTCTTCTGCCGCTACGGAACCTATAACGGTTCCGACCCCTATCAGGCGCCGGCTACGATGAACAATATTGCATACGTTGAGCATGGCCTTGGAGGATATGCGGTCTCCAACGGTATATACGGCATTGTCTCGGGTATTGAGACCCTGGCACGGGAACTGGGCGTAGAGATTCACACCCAGTCGAAGGTTGAGAAGATACTCACCCAAGGCCCTCGGGTTACGGGTGTTCAGTGCGGTGGAGAGAAGTTCAGCTATGATACGGTAATCTCCGCGGTTGATGTGCTTACCCTCTATGACCAGCTTCTTGATGATCCCCAGGCCCCTATGGCCCTGCGCTACAAAAAGCTCCCCCCCTCTACATCTGGAGTAGTGTTCTACTGGGGCATTGATAGAACCTTTGATCAGATGGGAGTGCATTCAATCTTTTTTTCCGATGATTACCCCCGGGAGTTTTCCATGATCCATCATCAGAAGGAGCTTCCCGACGATCCTACGGTGTATGTCAACATTACCTCCAAGGTGACCCCTGGTGATGCACCTGAGGGCAGTGAAAACTGGTTCGTTCTGGTCAATGCCCCTCCCCATGACGGAAGGGACTGGGATGCACAGGTACGGGAACTGAAGAAGCGGGTTATTAAACGGGTATCAGGTGCGCTGGAGACCGATATCTCCCAGTACATTGACTGCGAGGGAGTGCTTACTCCTGAAGATATTGAAGCAAAGACCGGAAGCTTTCGGGGAAGTCTCTACGGGATATCATCAAATTCCAGGATGGCAGCATTTCTCCGACATCCCAACCGCTCAAAACGCTATCGGGGGCTCTATCTGTGCGGAGGGAGCGTACATCCCGGCGGAGGCATGCCCCTGGCCCTGCTTTCCGGTAAAATTGCCGCTGACCTGGTCAGCAGGCATCAGCCGGTATAACTTTGGAGGACGCTTATGGGAACAGCCGCTGCTCTTGCAGTCATTCTCCTTTGGATGAGTCATCTGGTGTTGCTGCTTTCATCATCCCAGGTTCATCTCACAAGCCCCATGACCTGGCTGCATGTCCTGATTCAGGGGTATCTTTACACTGGACTATTCATTACCGCACATGACAGCATGCATGGTGCTGTAAGCAGAGACAGAGGGATCAATCGTGCCCTTGGTGCTGCCGCCCTGACGCTCTTTGCAGCATTTTCATATTCCAAAATGTTTCCAAAGCATATGGAGCATCATCGGTTCTCAGGAACTGCACAGGATCCGGATTTTTCCGTGGAGCATCAGGACCCTCTGAGATGGTTCATTCGGTTTTTTCTTCGGTATGTAACAATACCCCAACTTCTGATTATGGCCCTGGCGTTCAATGTGCTCAATCATCTCGTTGGAATCCCTGCTTCTGTGCTGGTGCTCTACTGGGTCCTTCCGGCATTTCTTGCCACCTTCCAGCTCTTCTTCTTCGGGACCTATCTTCCCCACCGGTATCCCCATACCGAAAAGATGGCCCCCCATAACGCACGGAGCCTGGGAAAAAACCACCTGTGGGCCATGGTGAGCTGCTGGTTCTTCGGATATCATTATGAGCACCACGAATACCCCCGGGTTCCGTGGTGGAAGCTCTACCAGAAAAAGGATTAATTCAGATCTTTTGTATAGTGAAACACCGCTTCCCGCCCTTCATACCGTCCATGGTATTCAGGAGGCATCAGCTGGGCCATTCGAAGCATCATCTCATCAGTTATTGCCTGCCGGTCTGCAGCATTCAGTCTGCCTTTTCGGGATATGATTTCAAAGGGGCTGCCGACCTTGATGCTGACTGGAGTCCTTCTGAACCGTTTCGCATATTCCTGAAATTTCTCAAACCCGAATGTCACTACCGGTATAATGGGTACATGGCTTTTTGCTGCTATAAATGCAATGCCTTCCTTGCCCTTTCTAAGCTTTCCGTCCCTGCTTCGCGTCCCCTCCGGTGCAATACAGAGGAAATCTCCCCGTTTAAGCACATCAAAGCACTGAGCCATGGATTGACGGTCCAGCATGCCCCGGTCTACCGGTATGGTCCCCCAAATGTTCATGAGAAATCGGGTAACCCTATGCTCCCAGAGCTGCTTTTTTGCAAGGGCAATGGTATTTCTCGGCCTCATGTACACATATAGAAGGGGTCCTTCGAAGACTGAAACATGGTTCACAATCATCAGCATCGGCCCCCCGGCAGGGACCTTTTCCAGTTCAGATGCATCAAACCGGAACAGGAGGCGAAGAATAATTCGTATGACCCTATTAACAGCTGCTTCAGCATATTTCATAGTGCAAATGTATCAGGAGAAAGCAGGAATGGGAAGTATGCTCTTTCTCAAACAGGGCATCTCCTGTATATTCATCCTATGACATTCAAGCAGTTCAACCGGATTATTGAAATCCGTACAAAACTCATCAGCATCAGCTCATTTTTCTGCGGCAGCACCTTTGCCGCAGTTCAGACAGGAAGCTGGTCATGGGTCCGATTTTTTCTGATGGGAACAGCGGTCCTTGCAGTAGATATGGGTACAACGGGGTTCAACAGCTTTTTTGACTTCATCAACGGAACTGATACGAAACAGTACAACCTTGAGCATGACAAAGTCCTGGTGCATGAAGGGGTGAGCCCGAAGACCGCCTTGATTATTTCTGTTTCTCTGTTTGCCGCAGCATGCGTTCTGGGAATTGTCCTGGCATGGATGACCAGCTGGTATATACTGCTGGCAGGGGCCGTATCCATGGCAGTGGGGTTTGCCTATACCGGAGGGCCTTTACCTATCTCCCGCACCCCCCTGGGCGAACTGTTTGCCGGAGGATTTCTCGGCACCCTGCTGTTCAGTCTTTCCTACTACATCCAGGCCCTTCAGTTAAGCATCCAGGTAATTGCCGCATCAATTCCCTTTCTGATGCTCATCGCCATGATCCTGACGGTAAATAACACATGCGACAGAAAAGCGGATGCTGCTTCAGGAAGAAGGACCCTTTCAATTCTTGCGGGCCTGCAGAAGTCCCGAATTATCCTGGCAGTTCAGGGCCTAAGCGCCTACGGCATATTCTTTGTGCTGATCATTACCGGAATATATCCCTTTTATGTACTTCCCTTCTCCGTGCTTTCTCTGCCCTTTGCACTACGAGAATTTCTGATGATGGACGCACGGGGATACTCCCTTGAAACAAAGGGAGCATCCATGGGGAGCGTTTCAAAGATATTTCTGCTGTTCTCCACCGCCGTGCTTCTGGGATTTGTGCTTGAAATACTTGCCTAGTCATCCTCGTAGAGGTCATGAATCTCATCCCATGCCTCAGGGACGTCAAGCCTCAGCCTTGCCAGCAGATCATAGTAGTACAGCAGCAGGTTTATCTGGGCACACCTGATACGCTGGGGATCTTCACTGAACCCTTTTGCTCTCTTGAGCAGATACTGCTCATCCAGTCCAAGCACCCGTTCAATCTCCTGCTCCAGGTCTTCGCGGGTCATTGACAAAAACCCCTTGACCGGCAGCAGGAAGGCAGGGGTGAATGACCGGCGCTCAAGATGCTCCCGGGTAGTTTCAATTTTCTCCTTCCCCGCATCCTGGGGAAGCTTTTTCAACTGGTCTGCAATTTCACTACGTGTTTCAACCATAAGCTCTCCTTTCACACTGCTTGTCTCATCCTACCAAGCAGAGGAGTTGTGTGCAAGAAGAAAACTTCGGGGACAGAGCACTCTTAAAGAGGTGACGTTCTAAGTTTTTTTGTAAACTGCTGCAAAGGGGCTGAAACTATTTTGTGTTTCCGGGATTCAGCCCCTGGCTGCCTTACGACAGTGTCCTGATAACTGAAAAGTTATCCCGGAATGCGGGATCCTTGGCTATGTGGATATATTTGGGCTGCCCTGCCCTGACTATTCTGCGCTGATTTAATTCCTGCCAGCTTCCCTGCTTAATAATGGAAACTGCCGGTGCATCCAGTCTGCCGAATTCGTTTCTCATCTGCCGGTAGTCGGTAATGAATTCCATGAGGGATGCATCAAGCACCGCACTTAAATTATTGGGGGGCGGCCCGCTGGCAGGATGCAGTTCAAGCAGCACCTCATATCTCGGACGGGAGGGGCTGGCAGGGTAATTGGGAAGAAAGGTGAATCCTTCCACCTTGATGCCGGTCTGTTCTATTGCCTGTTCCATCGCCCGCACAAGCTCCCGTTCATATGCAAGCTCTCCCACCAAATTAAGAAAATGGTCCCGCTGATAGAACCGGATCTGGGGCAGCTTGTTCTGAAACCCCGTCACCTCCACCACATCACCGGTGTTGTATCGGTACAGGCCCTCGCTTGTTGTAAGAATAATCGTATAATGGTGTTCCTTCTCCAGTTCATGGATCATCAGGATCCTTTCCGGGTCCCTGTAGTCCTGGAATTCAAAGAAGGTATTATATACCGCAGGGTAGCCTGAAAGTCTGTCATCGCAGATGCCCAGAGAGATTCTTCCTTCGCTGGCATTGATGCCGGGATCACGGACAACGATATCTCTTCCTATCACATCCATCAGGGTCTGCATATAGATTTTGCTGGTCTCGGTCATAAAGCAGTTGGCCAGCCGAAGCTTCGGCCAGATTGCCGCAGGCTTCGGATCTGAGAGAGCTTTCAGTTTCTTTCCCCTTCTGGGGTTAGCCATTACCACATCTTCCACAAGCTGCTCCCAGTGTTCTCGGATGTAGTCAAACAGCAGCAGCACCTCAATGCTGGTGGTGAACCCCAAGTGGGTAATGTTGGTCTGTAGTGCATGAAATGCCATGAGGTACAGCTTGCGCTCATAATCAAACTCATTGAATACTTCAATAGGTATTGCCAGACGCTTCTTTGCCCATTCCGGTCCCTTGTATATAAGATATCCGGAAATACTCCCGTAGGGTATGCCTCCCTCGGTGACTCCCTCATGATACGGTCCGGCAATATAGAGGATTTTTCCCAACGCATCCTTCAGATGCCCCTTCAAGGTGAGGCGCATCCATATGAGAAATTCCGTCTTCAGTGCCTGAATCCGCTCCTTGGTGACAGGCACCAGCTTTATTCCGGTGGCAGTACCGGAAGTGGAGGCAAAAAACTCAACATCCGCAGTGGTGAGAATTCCCTGCTCTCCCCGTTTCAGCCGTTAAATATCGGGGAGAATATCTTCATACTCAATAACAGGGACCTGACTTCGGTAATCATCTGCAGAACGGATCTTTGAAAACCCGAACCGCTCTCCATATATACTGTGCTGGTTCTTTTTCAGAATCCGTTTAAGCGTATGTGACTGTATTTTTTCAGGATTCTTAAATGCCTGTATAAACCGTTTCGTATAGACAAGTGATTTCATAGATACAAGTTTTCCCCAATTTAAAGCAAAATTTTTTTATCCATTTTTTATCTGAACAATATACTGTATAATCTATCATGATGCAAACAGTTCTGCCTGCTGAATCCGGTGCATTTTAAACCATATGTACATTACAGTGTTTTGTGGGTATCATATAGAAACTGCGGATCATGAAAAGGATGCAGAAGCTGCTATGGAAAAAGTTAATCTGATGAAAATCTATCAGGACCTGTTTACCGCAGGACAGCACAAGTTTACCCTGACCGCTGTACCTCACCTGCAGTATATTACTGCCGGAGGGGAAGACAATCCCCATGAGAGCCAGGATTCCTCCAGCAGCATCATCATGATCAAGGCTGTCAGTGAAAAAATACGCAACATCGTCCGACTGGAACTGGGAAAAGACTGTGCGCAGCCCCCCTTGGAAGTAATCTGGCACGGTTCTCCCTCAAAGAAGAACCCCCGTCCTTGGACCTACATGATGCTTCAGCCTTCATGGGTGACCCGTGAGCTCTTTGAACGGGCGTCCCATGCTTTGAACCGTGAAGGAAGGAAACTGCCCAAGGAAATATCGTTTACCGTGATGAAGGGAGGGACATACGTTCAGACTCTGCACATCGGACCATATGAAGACATACTTCCTGTGGTTGATTTCCTTCGAAAACGATGGGCCTCAGAGCACCAGATGAAGGCGGGACAGCACCACCATGAAATATACCTCAATACCCTTGGTTCAGCGCACTCAAGGAAATTACAAACTATCATACGGCTTGAGGTATCAAAGCTGTGAGAAGATATGAAAAAGAAATCACCGACTTAAGAGAAATCGAAGAAATCCTTGATGCGTCATCGGTCCTTTACCTGGGTGCAGCGGACCGTGACGGTCCCTATGTCGTCCCGCTGTGTTTCGGATATCATTCCGGATCAATTTTTTTTCACAGCGCATCAGAAGGAAAAAAGATTCGATGTCTTGATTACTGCAGTTCCGTCAGCTTTTCCTGTACCTCAGAGTTCAGGATTATTCAAAAAGATGCTCCCTGCAGATGGACTCTGGAATTCAGGAGCATCTCCGGATACGGCACTGCTCGGAGACTTGCCTCCCTGGAGGAAAAGCACCATGGGATGTGCTGCATTATGGAGCATTACCGGCACACCGGCACCATGGATTTCCCCTCTCTGAAGAGCACCGAGGTGTACTGCATTGACATTGCATCCATGACAGGCAAAAAAAGTTTAGCATAATGCTGTAATATCTGTTTGCATGTGTGATACAATAATCAGGGAATGGAGGTACCATGGGTTTTTCCGACTACCTGATGCAGGACCATATCTTTTTGCTCGATCAAGGCATTTCAAAAACAGAAGCATTAAACCTGCTTGCACTTTCTCTCGCCCAGCGCCTCCCTGATATTGACAAGAACACTATTGTTCAGTCAGTCTGGCAGCGGGAAGAGCAGCTCTCCACACGTATAGCCCCAGGCATTGCCATACCCCATGCCACGCTGCCGAACGTAACCGGCACCTATATCGCCGTGGGGGTATGTGCCGAGGGGATGGTGTACGATGCCCCGGAGGACGGCAACGTACACCTGCTGATCATGATTATCGGCGAGGAACAGAACCACCTGAAGGCATTGAGCGATGTCGCACAGCGCCTCCAGGTTCCAGGACTCTATGACCGTGTGGTATCCTCAAGGGATACTGCCGAGATCTTTGCTCTCCTCACCAGTCCCTCTGCAGATATTTCCACATCCTGGGAGGGGGTGAAGCTTTCCCGTCTCATATGCCGGCAGGCCCTTGATCTTGCAACCGCAGCGGGTGCAACCGCTGCGGTGATTCACGGAATGCCCGATTCGCTTCCCGACCTGAAAAAGCCCGATACAAAGATCCGCATCATCTATGCTGCTTCAGGAAGCACTGATGACTATCCGAAACTTCAGGACCATATAGATGCCGGGCATACCCTGCTTTCAGTACCATTCAGGGGACTTAACCGGGCCAGGCAGGTTGAAATCAGCATTCTTCTTGCCCTCTCAAAGGGACTCCTGAATAAGGGAGAAAAAGTAGTCAGCGTCTTCGGTATGAACACCCGGAACCTGCTGGACACTATTGTCTTTACCGATATTGAACGTGAGTTCAAGCGGTTTTTTTCAATGTCTATGGAAAACGGATCAAATGACATCCAGCAGGAGGTGTTCATCAGGGTGCTTCAGCTTTCTGCTGAAATTGCCCATGAGGGCCGGGAAGGCAAGCCGGTGGGAACTCTTTTTGTCATAGGTGACTATAAGGAAGTGCTCACCCACTGTCAGCAGATGATTGCAAATCCCTTCAAGGGGTATGAGGAACATGAGCGCAACATCCTTGACCCGGGACTCTCTGAAACCATCAAGGAATTTGCACAGATTGACGGGGCATTCATCATTCGGGGAGACGGAGTCATCGCATCAGCGGGAACCTACCTGAGGGTGAAACAGCCAATAAAAAACTTCCCCTCCGGCCTCGGTGCCCGCCATGCCGCTGCCGCAGGCATCACCGGAGCTACAAGGGCTGTCGCAGTTGCTATATCGGAGTCTACCCGGAAACTGAGCCTGTTCAGCACCGGCGAACGGATTATGGAAGTATAGGAGCATCCTGATGGCTGTCTTTGTGAACCGCACTCTGAACCTTAAGAAAATCAAAATGATCGGTTTTGACATGGACTATACCCTGGTCCCGTATCATACAAAGCGCTTTGAGCAGCTCAGCTATGACATGGCAAAGCAGCGGCTCATATCGGTCTGTTCCTATCCCGAGGAAATAGGATCCTTGAAATTTGACTTCTCCAGAGCTGTGGTGGGACTGGTAATAGACCGTAGAAACGGGTATATCCTTCAGGTAAGCCGATACAACAAAGTGAAGACTTCATACTACGGACTTGAAAAGGTGCACTTCCGAGAGCAGAACCGCATCTACGGAAACATGACCCTGGATTTGAAGCATCCTGACCTGATCAGCCTGGATACCTATTTTGCTATTTCTCATGGAGTGCTCTACACCCAGCTGGTCCAGATGAAAAAAGAAGGACTGCCTCTGCCGGACTACGGCCAGCTTGAGCAGGACATCAGGGAGATGATCGACCTGGTGCACAGAGACGGCTCTCTGAAACAGGTGATACAGGATAATTTTCCCAGATGCGTCATACAAGATGCCAGGACAGCCCAGGTGCTGGAGCGGTACCGAGCGTACGGGAAAAAGCTGATGATCATCACAAATTCTGATTACAGCTATTCCAGGGCCCTTTTGGACTATGCAATAAATCCCTTTTTGAAGCACCATTCCAGCTGGCAGGAGCTTTTCGATATTGTAATCACATTTGCAGACAAGCCTCTGTTTTTTGAACGGACCGCCCGGTTTCTAAGAATTGATCCCGAGACCGGGCTGATGCGAAACTGGGAAGGGCCTGTTACAGGAGGCATTTACCAGGGGGGCTGTTCAAGAATACTTGAACGGGACCTGGGCCTGAACGGAAGTGATATTCTCTACCTTGGGGATCATATTTACGGAGATGTTGTCTCCATTAAGCGCAGGTGCAACTGGAGAACCGCACTGGTTCTGGGGGACCTCGAACGTGAAATGGAAGGAATTCGGGCATCCAGTGAAGTGCAGAACCAGATCAACACTCTGATGGACGCCAAGGACCAGCTGGAACAGAGAATAAACCAGATAGACATCCTTTCCTATGAAGGAACCCGTAAGAACCCTGGAGAACTTGATTCCCTGTACCAGGAAATTGATCAGCTCAATGAGCAGATATCCAGGCTCCTTGACACGTATGTGTCATTTTTCAATCCCTACTGGGGTCAGGTCCTGCGGGCAGGCTTTGAGGAAAGCCTCTATGCTGAACAGGTAGAGAAATATGCCTGCATTTACATGACCCGTGTTTCTGATCTCTACGACTACTCTCCAAGAACCTACTTTCGCCCCATAAAGCGCATCATGCCACATGAGCTTATGGCCATGAAGGCATGATTACGCAGCTTCACCCTCTCAGTGATTCCACCGCGGCCCGTTCTATCGGCAGCCCCTTATGATATCGCTCAAAATATGCGTTAAACCCCTCAATGTCCTTCGGATCGGGTGCAGCAGGTGTCCCCATGCCTGCAGAAAAAATCGGGTCCAGAAAGTCAGGAAGGGTTATTGAAGGGTCCTTTCGGTTCATGTATGCAGCCAGAAGCGCCATTCCCCAGGAACCGCCCTCCCCTGCAGTCTCAAGCAGACTTACCGGAATACCTGTTGCCGCAGCCATAATCCTCTGGCCCACCTCCGGGGTCTTGAAAAACCCTCCATGACCGCGGATCTCATCCGCCGTCACACCCTCCTCGTAGAGAATATTCAAACCTGTACGCAAAGCACACAGTGAAGTGAAAAGCAGTGACCGCATGAAGTTCTCCAGAGTGAAGGAACTTCCTGGCTGGCGGACAAACAGCGGACGGCCCTCGCTGAACCCGGTCACATGCTCACCTGAAACGTAGCTGCAGTGAAACAGACCTCCTGTGTCAGCATCGGCTTCAAGGGCTAGCTTCAGCAGCCGGTTGTATACTTCATCAATCGAAGGTTTGCTGCCGAGCACCTCTGCAGCCTGGGCGAACAGGGCAACCCAGGCATCATAGTCGGAGGTGCAGTTATTCGAATGGGCCATGGCAACGGGTTTTCCGTCAGGGGTGGCCACCAAATCAATTTCATGGTGCAGCCTGGATAGATTCTTTTCCAGGACCAGCATGGCAAATACTGATGTCCCTGCTGAGACATTCCCGGTCCGCTGTCTGACGCTGTTGGTTGCCGCCATCCCGGTCCCGGCATCCCCTTCCGGAGGACACAGGGGAATTCCCGGTTTCAGGGTGCCGGAGGGATCAAGCAGCTTTGCACCGGCTTCTGTCAGGATGCCGGCCTGCTTTCCTGCGGGCAAAATTTCGGGGAGGATATCACGGACTGTCCAGGGTAAGTCCAGGTACGCAATATGTCGGTCAAATATGTTCAGGAGTGATGCATCATAATCCTGGGTTTCTGTATCAATGGGAAACATCCCTGAAGCATCACAGATGCCGATGACCTTTTCTCCGGTAAGTTTCCAGTGAATATACCCGGAAAGGGTTGTCATAAAAGAGATGCGTCCAACATGTTCTTCTCCATTGAGAATAGCCTGATAGAGATGTGCTATGCTCCAACGCTGGGGTATGGGATACTGGAACAGTTCGCTGAGCTCCGCAGACGCTTCCCCGGTGATGTTGTTTCTCCAGGTCCTGAAGGGCACCAGCGGGTTGTCATGTTCATCAAAGACCAGGTATCCGTGCATCATGGCGCTTATTCCGGCGGCGGCTGCTGAGGACAGCGTAACACCATAGGTTTTCTCCACGTCCTCGGCAAGACCGGCAAAGCAGGATGCAGCTCCATCCCATACCGAATCCAGGTCATAGGTCCAAATATTCCCGTCAAGACGGTTCTCCCACCCATGGGACCCGGATGCTGCCGGTATTCCCTCAGGGGTTATCAGGGAAGCCTTAATTCGGGTGGAACCGAATTCAATTCCCAGAACCGTCGATCCTTCAGATATCATATCCCGGTACATTTTCAGTTCTTTGTCCTCCATGACTCAAGCACCCTCCACTGGTTTCATCAGTTTTTCTTGAGTTTGTCATATGTCCTGAAAAACCACAAGCCGGTTTCCGGTTATTCCTTGAGGTTTTCCTGCCCCCTATGCAGGCATCAGCTGAAAACTCTAATAACTGTATTCAGGAAAAGGAATATATATGCAGAAATTTTTAGTAAGATTTGAAAAACTGGTTTCAGATAACTAAAAAGTATGATATATTTTGTTAAACATATGTCTAATTAGGAGGACTAGCATGAAAGCACCACGTGAGCTGTGGACTTCAAGAGTGGCATTTATCCTTGCCGCTGCCGGTTCTGCTGTAGGTCTGGGCAACATCTGGCGTTTTTCCTATGTTGTTGGAACCAACGGCGGTGCCGCGTTTGTTATTGTGTACTTGATCATTATCGCAATTATCGGATATCCGATGATGGTCACTGAAATCGCCATTGGACGAAAGACCCATAAGAACGCCATCGGCGCATTCAAGGCTTTAGCCCCCGACACACCATGGTGGATAGTCGGCGCCTTGGGTGTACTTGCGGGATTTGTGATCCTCTCCTTCTACTCCGTAGTAGCTGGATGGGCCGTATCATATTTCTTCAAGACCATCGGCGGATCTGTAGGGCCCGGTGCTGATTTTGCAGGAGTGTTCGTAAACCACATCGGAAGCGCCTGGGCGCCTGTGCTCTGGCACGCAGTGTTTATGGGAGTTACCCTGCTGATCATTGGAGCCGGCATTGTAAAAGGTATTTCACGATCCGTTCGGATCCTGATGCCCGCACTGTTTGTTCTGCTGATTATCCTGGTGCTTCGGGCAATCACCCTTCCTGGTGCAGGTG
>PWNW01000060.1 GCA_003557605.1 Spirochaetaceae bacterium | reverse complement strand
TGCCGATTTCCTTGAGCTGCTCCACAGTGGTCCATGCCGTCTCTTCAGATTTATGATACACCAGACATACCTGCACCCCTTCCCGGGCCAAAGCTCTGCATATCTCAAATCCGAGTCCGCCGGTACCGCCGGTAACTACTGCTGTTTTCCCTCGTAAGTTCATGTTTCTCCCTCTGCTGCAGCTGCAGCGCCGAATTATCCCGCGGGTTCACTGTCCAAAACCCGCAATCCCTACCCGAAATCCCTATGCCTGCCGGATCAATACCCTTTCACTACAGGCTGGAATACTCAATGCTGTGATCCCGCTTCGGCTGTTGTTATGATCATTTGCTGTGTCCACCCTATCACCAGAAACCGTTTCTGTATATCCTGTCAGTTTACTTCTGCCGGTATTCTGCAAACAGGCATGCAGCATCCATTGGGCGATCAGGCGAAGTCGAGAAAAACAGAATCTGCTGCCCTTGACATACATGAATAATTATATTATAAATTAAGTAATATTTACATCTTCGGGGCGAGGTGCAAGTCCTCACCGGCGGTAAAGCCCGCGAGCCGAAAGGCATGACTTGGTGTGATTCCAAGGCCGACAGTAACAGTCTGGATGAGAGAAGATGATGAAAACAGCATGGAATGGTATCATCAATTAATTGATTGATGAATATTATTGGATGTTGCTTTGCACATGACGCCCTGATTGATTGAATCAGGGTTTTTTTATGCCCTGATAATATCCTGATTTAGGAAACGGGGTGGCATTTTGACCAATTTTCCAGCATCACAAGATATCAGTTCTCACCAGCATACATCGTTCATGAGAAGGGCACTTGAACTTGCAGGGAAAGGAACCGGGTTTACCAGTCCGAACCCGCTGGTAGGTGCGGTTATTGTTAAGAACGGACGGATTATTGGTCAGGGATATCATAAAGCATACGGTGAAGATCACGCAGAAATCGACGCGCTGGAGCATGCCGCAGAAGACGTTGAGGGAGCATCTATGTATGTTACCCTTGAACCCTGCTCACACCATGGGAACACCCCTCCGTGTACCCAGGCTATCATCCAAAGCGGCATTGTCCGGGTAGTAATATCAATGGTTGACCCTAATCCGTTGGTCTCCGGATCGGGTATCGCCGCACTTCGCTCACAGGGAATTGAAGTTATCACCGGCATCTGCGAGGCAGAGAGCCGAAAACTGAATGAGATGTTTGTCAAATTCATCACAACAGGTCTGCCGTTGTGCATCATGAAAACTGCGATGACCCTTGACGGTAAGATTGCCGCTTACACTGGTGATTCCCGCTGGATTACGAACCAGAGTTCCAGGAGCCGGGTTCATGCTCTTCGCCACCACATATCAGCGATACTGGTCGGAGTGAATACAGTAATCACCGATGATCCGCTGTTAACTGCCAGAACATCCGGATACAGCCGGAATCCGGTGCGTGTAATCGCAGACAGCACCGGCAGGACTCCTCTGAATTCCCGGATCTTAACCACCGCTGATCAAGTACCCACTCTTATTGCAGTAACTCAGAAGGCTTCTTCCGAGAGGAAGCTGGCCTTCGAAGCCGCCGGTGCGGAGGTGCTCAACCTTCCCTCCCGGAACGGCAGAATCAGTCTTCAGTCCCTGGTCACTGAATTAGGAAAAAGAAAACTCGACAGTCTGCTTATTGAGGGCGGCAGCGAGCTGTGCTTTTCTGCCTTAGAAGAAGGAGTTGTCGATAAAATTCAGTGCTATATTGCCCCGAAGCTCATTGGGGGAAGCACTGCGAAAACTCCCATCGGCGGCAGGGGGTTTCCTCTGCTTCAACAAGCAGTAGCTGTCCGGGATATGCAGGTGCATCGAATTGATGATGATATTTGCATAGAAGGATATATTAGTAAGGAGGTCTCATCTTGTTCACCGGTTTGATAGAAGAAATAGGGACTGTGCAGTCGATACAAAAAACCACGAACAGCGCCCGCCTGGTTATTTCCGCCGCTCGTATACTGGAGGATGTTTCAATCGGCGACAGCATAAACACTAATGGGGTATGTCTGACTGCAGCAGAAACAGCAGAATCTCATTTCTGTGCTGATGTAATGGCAGAAACCTTGCGGTCAACTGCTCTTGGATCGCTGAAAGCGGGGGACCGCGTGAATCTGGAACGGGCACTGAGGCTTGGGGATCGGTTAGGCGGACATATGGTATCAGGACATATTGACGGAACTGGCATTATTCAATCAAAGAAAACTGAGGCGCATGCGGTGCGGCTCTCCATTCAAACACCCGAAGATGTGTTCCGGTATATGATTCCCAAGGGCTCTGTTGCCGTTGACGGGATAAGCCTGACTATTGCACATGTGTCTCCGCCCTATATTGAAGTCTCAATTGTGCTCCACACCTCACAAGCCACTGCGCTCCTCGATAAAGCACCTGGAGCAGCCGTGAATCTGGAGTGCGATATCATTGGGAAATATATCGAACAGTTCACCCGTACAGACAAGAAAGCAGGATCAGGTTCGAAGGATTCTGTCACCCTGCAGGACTTGCAGAAACATGGATTTGCATAATTCAGTTCACCTATAAAAGGAGGATGCATGAAAACATTTCATACAATTGAAGAAGCCCTTGCTGATATTCAAGCAGGGAAGATGGTAATTGCGGTAGACGATGAGAACAGGGAGAATGAAGGGGATCTAATCATGGCGGCGGAACATGCCGACCCTGAAGCAGTAAACTTTATGATCACCTACGGGAAAGGTCTTGTTTGCGTACCAATGGAATCCCAGCGGCTCCAGGATTTGCAGATACGGGCCATGGTGCAGGCAAACACCGATGAGTACCAGACTGCTTTTACCGTATCTGTTGATGCTGCGGACACAACTACGGGTATTTCAGCAGCAGAACGGTCAGCTACCATACAGAAACTGCTGAATCCCCAAGCCAAAGCTGGTGATTTCAAACGCCCCGGTCACATATTTCCTCTTGAGGCAAAGCATGGAGGAGTTCTGAAGCGGGCAGGACATACTGAGGCTGCCGTTGATTTAGCTCGGCTTGCCGGACTGTACCCTGCCGGGGTGATCTGTGAAATAATCAGCAGGAACGGCACT
>PWNW01000263.1 GCA_003557605.1 Spirochaetaceae bacterium | reverse complement strand
TCTCCCTCCGGGGCAAGGATCACTCCCCCCTGCAGTACAATGTTCATAATGCACTGACTCCTTTGTCCCGGTAGAGACCGTGGAAATGTCGCTTCAGCGCCTCAGTAAGCCTGTCGGGTACCGGAGATGTATAATTCTTTTCGATATCCTGCACCTTCTGATGGGCAATCTCTGCCATGGAGCATGATGATTCAGGTTCGCCTGCAAGGTCAAGATATCTGCTGGTAAAAAACTCATCAGGGTGATAGAGATTTTTCAGGGTAAGCTCATCGGTAAGAAAGTTTCCCTCAGGTCCTGTCCGGATAAGTGAGTTCAATGAGAGGGATTCGTCTGACAGGTCAGTTTCCTTCGTGAGGTACTGCGCCATATGCATTAGACCGACCTGCATGATGATCTGTTCGCTTGACATCCCGTTGGCATTCCCCATGCTGCCGAATCCGCCGATGATGTGCTGGCTGATGCCGTGTGATGCCAGGAGGTAAAGCATGCTTTCAGCACCGTTCTGCATGTCATATCGATGGGTAAGACTGCCTCCCGCCTCACCTGAAGTCGGAAGTCCGTAGAATGCTCCCATCTCTCCTGACATCACCTTGAACAGCATTTTCTCACAGCGGTAGTAGAGATCGCTTCCGTTTCTCATGTCCGTCACTGAGGGCCCTGAACCGTAGAATACCGGGTGCCCCGGGCGAATCAGCTGGGCCAGGACTACAGGAAAAAGCGCCTCAATGTTTGCCTGCAGGAAGGTTCCGGCTATGCTGTATGGCGAGGTTGTGCCGGCCATGGGACACACCGTTGATATCACGGGCATGTTCCGCTGGATTGCCTGTTCCATGATTTCAATGTTCACCCCGTGGATGGTCAGGGGACTGGTGACTGCCGCTGCGACGCTCATCAGCGGAGCCTCAGGGGTGTAAACACCCCTGATCACCTCCTCCGCATCAAGCCATTCAAGCAGGTTCTCAATTGACGTAGGGTATACGGAGATGTGCTTTGCTGTATGGGTGAGAAGCACTTCCATGGTCTTCAGCAATCCGTCGGGCTCACTGATGTCAGTGACCGGATACTGCATCCGCATCAGAATAGAAATTTCATCAAGGGATTCACCGATTTTCACATTCCGCTTGACATCTGATAGATTTGGAGGCCTGACTCCCTCATCCCAGTCAACGATGAAGGGATCAAGCACCAGTGAGGTATAGTAGGAGTTTTCCCCTGATGCATCAAGGATGTTTCCGTTAATCCCCTGCATCAGCGCCTGTTTCGGGGCAAGGGAAAGCAGCTCAGAGGTCAGCTGCCTCGGCAGTCGTACCTCACCTGTGTGATCATCTGCATCTGCTCCTGCCAGCTTCAGGCGATCAAGCATACTCTGATGGGTAATTCTAAACCCACGCTTCTCCAGATACTGCAGGGTCTGTTCATGTATCCGGTGTTTTGCTTCCTCATTCAGCAGGGAAATCATCAGTTTTGCCATATATGGATCTCCAAAATGTATACAGAAATATTAAATTAAAGTATACTATAGTAAATATATTGTGTAAACAAAAAGGAAGGTTCATGGATCACTCCTTGGAGACCAAGCAGATCCGAAATATCTACCTGTTTCACTTTTTCAACAACCTGGCGATATCTGTTGTGGCCAACTTCCTGTTTTTGGACCAGCTGTTTCTGCGCATGGGATTTGAGATGACCCATATCGGGATCATAAAGGGTGCTGCCTACTTGATACCTATGGCAGTGAATCTCCTGGCATCTCCCATTATACAACGGTGGGACCGGGACCGGGAACTGGTGTCTGGGGCATACCTGTTCCGGGTGACGCTTCCTCTGCTTCTGCTGGTGCTTCCGTCTCTGGGACTGCAGCGGTCGCAGCTGGCGGTGCTTGCTGCCGTGCTGATGGTGGTAATCCACATTTTTCCCATGATTGCCAACAACTCCATCCAGGTCATAATCCAGTCATCCATCAGGACCCATGCCCTGGGCAAGCATCTTGCGGGGATACAGCTGATCTGGACTCTTCCAGGATTTCTTATTGTCATTCCCCTGAGCCTCTATATGGACGGGTTTGCTCACCGCAGTGATGCTGAATTCTATCGTGCTATGTTCCTGTGCATGGCGGGGACAGGCATTTTCCAGGCTGCAGCAAGCTTCACTATGATGCGCTGCCCTAAGCCTCGTACAGGGGCGTATCAGGACAGAGGAAAGGGGAGCTGGCTGTACTATGTGACTTCCCCGTTTAAGGACAAAGATTTCCGCTCCCTGCTTCGGGTGATTATCCTCAGTTCTCTTTTCACCGCTATGATCAGGGATTTTATCAATCCCTATTTTCTCACCGTCAGGCACCTGAGCATGGGGTTTATTTCCGTGGTCGGCGCAGTGGTTTCGGTGCTCTCAATCGGCATCCTGCCGCTCTGGGGGTATGTGATTGACTCTATCGGGGGCAGGAATTCCTACCGCATTGCCCTGGCAGGACTTGCGGCAGGTACGGCAGCACTGCTTGGTGACTCCATGATGCTGGTTGGGGTATTTGCTTTATTTGCCTGGGACGCCCACCGCGGTTTGTTTGGGGGAGGTATGTATTCAATACAGCAGTATTTTACCATGGTCAGTACACCCCGGGGATACCAGAACTCCTATTTTGCCGCTGCCACGTTTGCCTCGGGGGTCGGATTCTTTTTCGGGTCATTTTTTGGCGGCATGCTCATTGACGGCATCACCATGACCGCAGCGGGCGGAAACCGGGCAGAAGCATTCAGGATGTATTTTATTATCGCAATAGCCGGTCTGGTTTCTGTGATGTTCCTGGCGCAGAAACTTCCCCATGACCGTGACCATATTTCAGGAAAGGATATGTGGATGTATGTATTCCGGCTGATGAGGACCCTCTTCGGCCGGTTCAGATAACAGGAGATTACTTTTTTAGGAGGAACAGATGAAACCGGAGATGAGAGAAATTGACTATCGTATTTGGGAACGTGAATTGGAGGATTTTGTACCCGATTCAGTATTTGATGCTCACACACATATCTGGAGCGATGAGCATAAAAGCGGCAATGCGGAGGACGCTTCAGCCCTGAGGCTGCCGGTATCCCTGCAGGTCCT
>PWNW01000225.1 GCA_003557605.1 Spirochaetaceae bacterium | reverse complement strand
GTATGAAATCCAGTTCGGGGCGCTGGAGCGGCCGACCCATCAGAACACCAGCTGGGATGAAGCAAAGTTCGAAGTGTGCGGCCATCGGTTTGCCGATCTCTCCCAACCCGATTACGGAATTGCGCTGATCAACGACTGCAAATACGGATACCGGATTCTTCAGGGGATTATGGAGCTGAATCTGCTGCGCAGTCCCCAGTACCCCGATGCCGCGGTTGATCTGGGGGAGCATGAATTCTCCTTTGCCTATATGCCCCATACGGGAACCTGGCGGGAAGCCGGAGTTCTCCGGGAGGCGCACAATTTTCAGTCCCCTCTGAAGGTGCTTCCCGGAAGGTCCTCCGGCAAGCACAGCCGGGTCTCCTGGTTTTCTGCTGATTCCCGGGCGGTAAAGATTGAGACAGTGAAGCCCGCCGAGGAGGGGAGGGGGATCATTCTGCGGCTCTATGAAACCGAGGGGACTTCCTGCCGATGCAGGCTGTCTTCAGCTTTCCGGATCAGAGAAGCCGCAGAGGTGAATCTGATGGAGGAGCATATCGCATCACTTTCCCTGGCAGACGCAGGGGAGATTGCACTTTCATTTACCCCGTTTGAAATCAAAACGCTCCACGTCAGGATGCAGTGAACCGAAGCTGCTTCACTGCCGCTCCTCCCGGCTGAATCGGGGCACCACTGGCCGTCTGGGGCCGAGCCCGTGTCTGCGGTAGAAGTTCTGATGCTCCTCCTCGGCTTCCCAGAAGATCACCCGGGGGCGCAGGCGTGTGTCAACTGCATCTCCCGATGCTTCAAGTATGGCAATGAGCTCTTCAGCGGTATTCCGTTCATCCTCGCTGCGGTAGAACAGTACCGAGCGGTAGTGTTCCCCGATATCAGGACCCTGCCCGTCAGTCTGAGTAGGGTCATGGATTTCAAAGAAATGGACGGCAAGATCCCGGTAGGTCACCGCTTCAGGATCATAGTATACCTTGACCGCCTCCACGTGCCCGGTGCCTCCGGCGATGACCTCCTCGTAGGACGGATCTGCCAGGCTGCCTCCGGTGAATCCGGAGACTGCCTGAACAACTCCGTCAAATTCACTGAACCGGTATTCAATGCACCAGAAGCATCCCCCGGCAAACACAGCAGATGCATGAGGCTTGAAGGTCAGCGCCAGGGAATTGATGCAGTACCGGGTGTCGGTTTCAGTGAACCCCTCACCGGTGAACACATGCCCGAGATGGGCACTGCAGTAGCTGCATACCGTCTCGGTCCGGGGCCCGTCGGGCTTATATGAGACTGAACCGGGAATCTGGGCGTCGAATGCGGGCCAGCCGGAGGAGGAGTCAAATTTCGCCTCCGAGGTGAACAGCGGTGAATCGCACCGCCTGCAGTGATAGGTTCCCGTCTCGTAGTGGTCGTTGTATTCCCCGGTGAAGGGAGCTTCCGTGCCCCGGTCGACGAGGATTCGATGCTCCCCGGGAGTCAGATCCCGGTAGGCCTGAATCTGACGCTGCGTGGGGATGCTTTGTTCCTGTTCCTGGGCGGTAGTGCAGCCGCCTGCCAGGAGCAGAGTCAGAAAGAGTACTGCATAGTTCATCACACACCTGCTTTTCTGCTGAGCCGTTCAGCGAAATGTCCGCCGTCAGCTTGGATATAGTTCACCATACACCCATCGCTTCCTCCCGGCAATCCCCGAAAACCTCCTGCTTTCGATCAGCCGGGGATCTGCCTGTTTTGGGCGATGAAGTATCCGACGGTCAGGGAAGTGATGCTTACCGCAAGGGCGGGATAGAGCGGATCAATGGGAAATGAAACGATGGAGCCGACCACCACGATAACCGGGCTGATTATTACTGCAGCTGCGCCCGCCCTGGGTGCAATCCTGTGCTTCAGGAAGATGGCCGCCAGCAGAGGGAAACAGACCGTGGCTCCCCTGAGGCCCAAGGCCAGGTATCCCCAGTTGAGAATCAGCACCTCTCCGCTGGCGATGAGGCCGATGGCCAGGGCCAGCAGGGTGATCAGCACGATGAACACCCGGTACATGAGCAGGGAAGTTTTTTCACTGGTATGGGGCTTTATCCGCAGGAACATATCACGAGTGAGGATGGTGCTGACTCCGAGGGTAAGGCCGGCTCCGGTGGCAATGGTTACCAGAAGCAGAGTGAACAGCAGCACCCCGGCAAACAGGGGAGGGATGTACTGGAGGATGAACATCGGCAGCGCCTGAGCCGGATTGATGTCGGGGAAATGCATGCGCATGTGCAGTCCTACCATGATACCCCCAAGTCCGATGAGCGGGGCCAGCAGGGAACTCAGGAGGGTTCCTCCGCGGGCTGCTCCCAGACTTCGGGCAGCGAATATGGCCTGGAAATAGATCTGGCTTGAGAGAATCCCCACCAGCAGGGAGAAGGCGGAGGCCAGATCGGTGTTGATTCCCCTGCCGAAGAGGCTGAACCAGGGGGTGGAGGGGAAATGAGAGATGACTGCCCCGATGCCCCCGGAGAGCACCACCGCGGCGGTGCCCAGCACGATCATTGCAGACATGGTGAGGATTGTCTTCATGATGCCCATGAGCCCTGTTCCCCAGACGCCTCCGAAAAACACGTACAGGGCAATCAGCAGCGCCGTGACCGCAGCGGAGAGCCTGAAGTCCAGGGTGAACATTGATGAGAGCAGGGCGGTGGAGGAGAAAAACTGGGGCACCACATTGAGGAAAGTTCCCAGAGATATAAAGATGGTGGCCGTGATTCCTGCGGCAGCACCGTAATTGGATGAGATGAACTGCGGGATCGTCTCGAGGGTGGTCTCCCGCATGGGCTTGATGAGAAACAGCGCAATGAGCAGACAGCCGATTCCGCCGCCCAGGGTGAACCACCAGGCGGAGAATCCGAAGAGGTAGGCCATCTGGGCCGTACCGATGGTCGCCGATCCTCCCACCATGGTGCCCAGGATGGTTCCCATTACCATAAACGGACCGGAGCGGTAGCTGCTGACGGAAAAATCCCGGGAGTTTTTCACCTGCTTTCCGGAATACAGTCCGATGGCAAATACTGCAAGAAACGTGATGAGTATGCCGGTTATATGCAGAGCAGTTAATTCCATGTCCGAGAACCCCTAGGCTGCAGGCATTCCC
>PWNW01000185.1 GCA_003557605.1 Spirochaetaceae bacterium | reverse complement strand
TTAACAGAAAGCAGGGTGGAAAGATGAAGAATACCTACATTGTTGAAATGAAGAACATTTCGAAAAGTTTTCCGGGGGTAAAAGCGTTAGACAATGTATCGCTGAAGGTAAAGCCTGGGGAAGTCCATGCCCTTCTCGGTGAGAACGGTGCAGGGAAGTCTACGTTGGTGAAGATCCTAAGCGGGATGTTTCAGCCTGATTCCGGAAAAATCGTTTTTGCAGGAAAGCCAGTCTCTCTTACGAATCCGACGGTTTCAATTAAGACAGGGATCTCGATGATCTATCAGGAGCTGAATCCCCTTCTTGATATGTCGATAGCAGAGAATATCTTTCTTGGAAGGGAGCCTTATAAAAAGAGCAAGCTGTTTGTTGATTTCCAGGAGATGAGGCGGCAAACGAAAAGACTGCTCGAGGATTTCCAGCTCAAACAGGTGAAACCGACCTGGAATATGAAGCAACTCTCTACTGCGCAGATGCAGATGATAGAAATCATCCGGTCAGTCTCACTGAATGCCCAGGTCATAGTAATGGATGAGCCCACCTCTTCATTGACGAAGGGGGAGATTACCACGCTATTTGAGACGATTAAAACGCTTCGGAAGCAGAACGTTGCTGTTATCTATATATCCCATCGGCTGGAGGAGATCTACGAAATTGCTGATACGGTCACGGTACTGCGGGACGGCAAGCTTGTTGGAACCGACAAGGTAGAACATGTTGATACCAATAAGCTGATCACCATGATGGTAGGCAGGGAGCTGAAAAATCTCTTCCCAAAAGAAAAAACTGAAATTGGGGAACCGTTACTTCAGGTGAAAAACCTAACGGTGAAAGGAAAATTCAGCAATGTCAGTTTTGAAGTACGCAGGGGTGAGATCCTCGGGTTCTATGGGCTGGTAGGAGCTGGCCGTAGTGAGGTGATGCAGGCAGTTTTCGGGATTGATAACTTTGAATCTGGTGAAATCTTTATTGAAGGGAAGAAGGTGCAGGTAAAGAACCCGAATCAGGCTATCAGATACGGGCTGGGTATGGTCACCGAAGACAGGAAGGAACAGGGGCTGGTCCTGTGCAGGTCAGTAAAGGAAAACATTGTATTGGCAAATTTGAAACAATATACCTATGCTGGTCAGTTCATAAACCAGAAAGAGGAAAAAGCTGTCAGCCTGGATATCAGTAAGAAGATGCAGGTGAAAATGAGTTCTCTTCAACAGCTAGCAGAAAGCTTATCGGGGGGGAATCAGCAGAAGATTGTTCTATCGAAATGGTTGATCAGCAATCCGAAAATTTTAATCCTTGATGAACCAACCCGAGGAATTGATGTCGGTGCGAAGGCAGAAATCCATTCACTCATGAGTAAATTAGCGCAGCAGGGACTCGCGATTATCATGGTCTCTTCAGAACTGCCTGAAATTATCGGGATGAGTGACCGGACATTAGTTATGGGTGAGGGAAGGATAAAGGGTGAATTTACCGGAGAGAATATCTGCCAGGATGAATTGCTAAGTTGTGCTATAGGAGGAACATGAAAATGAAGTTTGGGTCATTTAAGGAAAAAACAGCAAGCTTAACCGCTCTAAAGAGTCAGAAACTATTTAATGAATATTTCCGGAATTATGCTTTGCTGATGGTATTTATTTTGATGTCTGTAATTCTTTCCTTTGCATCTCCCACATTTTTCACGATGAGAAATGTCATAAATATTTTCCGGCAGATATCAATAAACGGCATCCTCGCCCTGGGGATGACCATGGTGATCATCGTCGGCGGAATCGATTTATCCGTCGGGTCGCTGGCTGCAGTATCTGGTGTGGTTTCAGCTTTGATACTTGATCAGAATCCGAATATTGTCGGGGTATCAATATTTCTCGGGGTGGCAAGCTGTGCACTGCTTGGTGCATTTACCGGGTTCTTAGTTGCAAGATTTAAAGTAGCGCCGTTTATCGCATCTTTGGCAATGATGACCATTGCACGGGGACTTGCGCTCGTTCTTGCCGATGGGGTGCCCACAACTATCCGGGACCCGTTCTATGTCTCACTCGGCAGCGGATATCTGTGGGAAACCGAATCAATATACGATTTTAGTATTCCCATACCTGTACTTATTTTATTCATCATTTCCGTCATTGTGACAATCATCCTCTATAAAATGCGCTTCGGCAGGTACATCTATGCTGTGGGGGGGAATGAGAATGCAGCACGGGTATCTGGGGTCCGGGTTGAATGGGTGAAGTTTCTTACCTTTGTTATCAACGGTACCCTCTGCGGAATTGCAGGAATTGTCCTAGCAGCCCGTATCACTTCAGGTCAGCCCACGGCAGCCACCGGCTACGAGCTCGATGCTATTGCAGCAGTCATTATCGGCGGTGCCAGTCTGACCGGCGGGAAAGGTAGGGTAAGCGGGACAATCATTGGTGCTCTGATTATCGGGGTGCTGAATAACGGCCTTGTGCTGTTAGGAGTATCATCCTATTACCAGCAGATAATCAAAGGTCTGATTATTGCCGGTGCGGTTATTTTGGATCAGCGGACTCGAAAATCGTCGGGTTCATAGAAATACGTTCGAAACAACTATGGAAAACAATACAAACATCCATAGTTGATAAAAACAGAAGATTCCGAGGGGAATCAATAGGGAGGCTTTTATGAAGAAAGTAGTATTACTGGTAATTCTTATTTTGTGTGCTTCATTGATGGTGCTGCCGGCTCGCGGTGCAGCAGAACCGGATGTTTGGCAGATCGGGGTAACTACCCAAGGCTGGCGTCATGAGTTCATTAAAAATCTTGTTGATGCATTTGAAGCTGTAGATGCAGAAATGCCTGAGTTGGAGTTAATTCTAGTAGACTCTGAGGATTCAGTTGAAAAGCAGCTGAACGATGTGGATAACTTCATAGCTCGACGGGTAGATGGGATTATCATGAACGGAAACAGCTATGAAGGAAGCAGCCCCGCTGTTGCGGCAGCAAATGAGGCAGGTATTCCCATGGTGCAGGTGGTCAGCTATACCGAAAACGACAACTACCACACCTTTGTGGGAACCGATGTAAAATCATCCGGTGTTATGGCAGCTGAAGTAATGGCTGATCTGCTTGGTGGCGAGGGAAGGGTTCTCATGATTGACGGTATGATGGGAAG
>PWNW01000078.1 GCA_003557605.1 Spirochaetaceae bacterium | reverse complement strand
TCTGGGACCCCCGCAGCGACCAGGGCTCGGGGGTGCTGCAGCGGCTTAAAAAACACAGTGCTGATCCCCAGGCATGGAAGAGATTCCCGGATTTCTTCAACCGTACCGCAGCGGCCCTTGAAGCCCTTGATGCACGTGCGCAGTCCCTTTTGAGAGGATCATCAAGTCTGTGGCTGCATCCCCGGGACCGTAAAGCAAGCCGTGTGCTCTCATCGGATGCTGAGAATGCGAAGCGGATGCTGTCAGAAACCCTCTCCCTGCTAAGCCGCATGTCCGATTCCATTGAGGAGTCTGATGATGAGCATATCTCCTTTCTGCAGCGTATGCTCCTCGGATTCATCCGAAGGCTGCAAAACAGCGCCGACATCTTACGTCGATTTACCATATACCATGAATTCACTGATCTGATATTCTGGATAGAAAAGCGCTCCAGCTGCGTGTTTCGGATTACTCCCCACAGTCCTGCGCCGATACTGAAAAAAGCCCTCTTCAGCAATCTCTCGGTATGCATTGCCGTATCTGCGACGCTGACAGTGAACGGCTCCTTCAGCTACTGGACGGAATCAGTGGGATTTCACCGGAAGAATATGGTTCAGAGGAGCATCCCGTCACCCTTTGACTACAAGCGCAACGTGATGCTTGCTGTTCCCTCGGATGCGCCTCCGGTGGGAGATATTGAGGAATATGCCGCATATCTGAGCGAATCCCTTTTTGATCTCATAACCCTCTGTGAGGGAAGAACCCTGGTGCTGTTTACCAGTTTTCAGCTGCTCAACCGGGTCTATACCGATCTCACCGGGCCGCTTGAAGACCAGGGCATCACCTCCCTGGCCCAGCTGCCCGGAACTGACCGGAACCGGCTGCTGGGCTCCTTCAGGGAAAACGACAAGAAAGTGCTTTTTGCTACAGAATCCTTCTGGGAGGGCATTGATGTCCCGGGGGACGCCCTGACCCAGCTGATCATAACCCGACTTCCCTTTTCTGTTCCCGTAGATCCTGTGTTCCGTGCAAGGACCGAGCGTATCCGGGAATCAGGGGGAAATCCCTTCCTTGATCTGTCTGTTCCCATGGCGGCGATGAAGCTGAAACAGGGATTCGGACGCCTGATTCGTAAGACCGATGACCGGGGGGTGGTCATCATTACCGACAGCCGGCTGATTTCAATGTTCTACGGGGAAATTCTTCTGGGGTCCCTGCCGGAAACCTTTCAGGCCTTCTGTGAACAGGAAAGTCTGCTCAGGCAGGTGGAGGGATTTCTCTATCCCTGATAAACAGTGATTCCCGCATACGCCTCAGGTTCTTAATAACGGGTTTGAACTCCATCATGTCGAGAATCTGGGTTTTTACGTCAATACCAGGGGCGGCCTCAATCAGCTCCATTCCGTCTTGGGTTAGGGAGAAGACAGCCCGTTCGGTAACATAGAGCACCCGCTGTCCCCGGCCGACCGCATGGCTTCCGCTGAATGAAGTCTGATCAACCTGGCTGATAAACTTCTTGGTCCGTCCCTCCTGCAGAATAGTGAGCTTCCCGCCGGACACATCCAGGGAAAGTCCCCCAGCAGTGAAGGTACCGCAGAACACCACCGTTGAAGCTGTCTGGGAGATGTTCACAAATCCACCGACCCCTGCAACCTTGGTTCCAAAGCGTGACACATTTACGTTTCCGTGCCGGTCAGTCTGGGCTGATCCCAGGGCTGCGTAGTCAAGTCCTCCGCCGTCGTAGAAGTCAAACTGTGAGCACTGGTCTATCACCGCATCGGGATAGCGGGATGCACCGAAACTCAGTCCGGAGGCGGGAATGCCTCCTATGGGCCCGCTTTCTACTGTCAGGGTGATCTCCTCAAGCATCCTCCGCTCAGCGGCGATGCGGGCTATACCTTCGGGCATGCCGATTCCGAGATTTGCGGTCATGGACGGTGCCAGTTCATCACAGGCTCGCTCGGCTATGATGCGCCGTTCGTCATAGGGCATGGGCTCCAAAGCATAGATGTCCTCTCCTTCGGGAGGGGCAGAGCAGTAAGCGCTGTTGTACCGTTCTCCGAAGGTCTGATCGTGTTCTCCCGGCCGGGCGAGCACCACAGCGTCCACCAGGATTCCCGGGACCCGAACCTGCTGGGGGGGTGCGGGATAATCAAGCAGCTCTTCCACCTGGGCAATGACGGTCCCTCCGCTGTTTCTCACTGCCTGGGCAATAGGAAGGACCTCGCCGATGACCGCTTCCCGGTCCATCAGCAGGTTTCCTGAAGAGTCTGCGGCGGTTGCCCGCAGCAGGGCTGTATGGATGGGAAAGCTTTTGTACCAGAGCCATCGGGTGCCGTCGAGGATCACTGGCTCCACCAGTCCGGGAGGGGTGATGCTGTTGAGCCGACCTCCCATAATCTCGGGATCAATAAAGGTTCCGATGCCGATGTGGGTAATGCAGCCCGGACGGGATGCTGCGATATCACGGTAGAGCTGGCAGATGACTCCCTGGGGAAAATTGTAGGCATGGATTTTATTATCCAGTGCAAGCTTTCCCAGTCCGGGGACCAGGCCCCAGTGACCGCCGATCACCCTGGATACCAGGCCCTCATGGGCCAGGTGATTGATGCCCCGGTGCTTTCCGTCTCCCTGTCCTGCGGCATACACCAATGTGAGATTTCTCGGTTCTCCAGTGGATAAAAACCGCTGTTCCAGTACTGCAGTGAGGGTCTCTGCATGCCCTGAACCTACAAATCCGCTGCAGGCAACGGTATCACCGGATTTCACTAGTGATGAAGCCTGCTCAGGTGATATCACTTTGCTGTCCCGTCGGTTCATAGGTACCATCCTCCGTTCACATGGATGGTCTGCCCGGTAATATAGGATGCAAGGCTGCTTGCAAGGAACAGCACGGTATTCGCTACCTCAGCGGGTTCGGCAAACCTGCCCAGGGGGATGTCCTGAAGCATCTTTTCACGTACCGTTTCGGGTATGGACCGGCCCATCTCGGTAAGGGCAACCCCCGGTGCCACTGCATTGACGGTTATCTGTCTCCGTGCGCATTCCCTGGCGGCAACCTTAGTCAGTGCCGTCACCCCCGCCTTGGCAGATGCGTAGGATGCCTGACCGAAGAACCCCATGAATGCGGCAATTGAGCTGATGCTGATAATCCTGCCGCCTTCGGCTGTCCGCTGGGAGGCGGTTTTCGTTATATGGAACACCCCGGTCAGGTTGGTATCGATCACCTGCTGCCATTCTGATTCAGTGATTTTCTTCAGGCTTCGGTCCCGAAGGATTCCTGCATTGTTCACCACAATATCGAGTGTGCCGAAGCGGTGTTCGGCTTCATCGAACATGGCGTCCACAGCCTGCTGGTCCCGGACATCGGCGCACACAGCGGCCGATTCTTCCTTCAGCTCACTGCACAGCTGCTGTGCCAGGGCCTTCTGCTTTCCTTCCCCTTCCTCAAAGTAGTTAATCACCACTCGGGCTCCTGCCTCTGAGAGCATCACGGCAATCTCTCTTCCCAGTCCCTGGGCAGCTCCGGTCACCAGGGCAGTTTTTCCGCTCAAGTCAATGGTAATCATGGGTTGTTCCTCCGGATATCTGGGTCTTGTATGAATATACAGATGAACCGGGCCGGGACAGGTCCCGCAGCCCTGGTTTTGTGGGTCCTCGACGGATCAAAGTAAAGGGAATCTCCGGCATGCAGCATGATCTTCTCCTGGTCAATGGTGAATTCCATGGACCCTTCAACCATGAATATGAATTCCTGTCCCCCGTGGCAGAAGGTACCTGGAGGATCTTCCGGTCTGATGGTCAGCAGGAAGGGCTCGGCGGTCTTGCCGGA
This sequence comes from Spirochaetaceae bacterium, assembly GCA_003557605.1. GTDB lineage: Bacteria > Spirochaetota > Spirochaetia > PWKH01 > PWKH01 > PWKH01. The sequence continues at coordinate 8,498 of PWNW01000078.1, read as the reverse complement.
CATGCCTGGTGCCAGGGCTTCATAGGAATACCCGAATCGTGTGCCGTCACGGGTGATGGGAATTCCTGCTCCGCTTCGCACCAGCACATAGGGCGGGTCCTCTTCCTGTTCCCGGAAGAACTGGGAGATAGGCACGCCCAGGGCCTGGGAAATGCACAGAAGGGTAGATATGGGTGCAGAGATCTGGCCGGTTTCAATTTTTGACAGGGTTCCCTTGGCTATTCCAGCCTTCCGTGCCGCATCAGTCAGGGTGATCTTCAGATCCTGACGGAGGGACCTGATGGTCTTCCCGATACTTTGTTCATCCATAGGAAACATTGTATCATAGGAAGAAACGGCTATCAACTGAACTATGATGTAAACTGCAGCTTGTAGAGGTTCCAGTAGAGCCCCTTTCTGTCAAGCAGCTCCTGGTGTGTTCCCATCTCCATGAGCTTACCGCTGCTGAGTACCATAATGCGGTCAGCATGGCGTACGGTGCTCAACCGGTGGGCTATGATAAAGCTGGTACGCCCCTTCATGATTCTCCTGATTCCCTGCTGTATCAGCACTTCTGTTTCCGTATCAACACTTGCGGTAGCTTCATCAAGGATAATTACCCGGGGGTCATGGGCAACTACCCGGGAGAATGAAATCAGCTGCCGTTCTCCGGTGGAGAGGTTTGAACCCCATTCAGTGAGTACCGTATCATATCCGTCGGGAAGCCGAGAAATAAATCCGTCGGCCTGCACCAGTTTTGCCGCAGCGACAATCTTCTCCCGGGGGATCTCTGACCCGAAGGCAATGTTCTCGGCTATGGTGCCGGAGAACATGAAGACATCCTGCGCCACCGGCTGCACTGCGCTGCGAAGCTCATGAAGCTGGTATGACCGGATATCATGACCGTCGAGGAGAATGTTTCCCTCCTGAATGTCCCACAGCCGGGTGAGCAGGTTGGCGATGGTGGTCTTTCCTGCTCCGGTGTAGCCTACGATGGCAATCTGTTCACCGGGTTCTACGGAAAAGGAGAGATCACGGATAACCGGTTCATCCTGCTTGTAGCTGAAGCAGACATCCTTGAACTCGATACGTCCTTCCATTGGTTTGGGCAGCAGCTTTCTGCCGGTATCTGGAATCTGTTCCACATCATCAAGAAGGCTGAATATCCTCTCTCCTCCGGCCATGGCTGACTGGAGAACCGTAAACTGCTCGGCGATACCCATTACGGGACGATAGAACAGCTGTATCAGGTTGATGTAGGCAATTAGTATTCCAAGTGAGAGATTTGCTTCCAGCACCTGGGAAGCACCGAAGTAAATGATCACTCCTACCGATACGGAGGTGAAGAAGTTGACCAGAGGACGGAAGGTTGCAAAGACATACATTTCTGCAAGGTTTGCAGAAAGCAGTTTGGCATTGAGTTTTGAAAAAATTGACCTGCTCTCTGGTTCCCTGACAAACATCTGCACCACGTCCATCCCTGAGATATGTTCCGAAAGAAAGGCATTCACCCGTGATATCCAGAGACGGACCCTGCGGTATGAGTCACGTGCTTTGAGGCGGTAGAAAAGGGTGGCTGCCAGCACCGGAGGAAGCGATGCCAGGGTGAACCAGGCAAGCCGGACATCCAGCACAAAGAGCACTGCCAGCACTCCGAACATCAGCACCACATCCTTGAGCAGGGATGTGGCAACGGAGGTAAAAAACTCGTTGATGGTTTCAACATCATTGGTGATCCGAGTGACCAGGGTTCCTACCGGAGTCCTTCCGAGAAATGACATGGACTGGTGGATGACCCGACGGAACAGGTCGAGCCTCATATCCTCCATGACCCGCTGGGCAATAAAGGCCATGAGGTACACCTGGCCGAAGGAGAAGACCAGCATTCCCAGAAGCATGAGCAGATAGAGCCCGGAAAGCCTTCTGACATTCTCAATATTTCCAGCACGGAGCACCTGAATATCCTGGGAGGAGAGATCTGAGAGCACGAATCGGGGGAGGGCAAAGAATTCGTCGGTAATAACTACGTGTTCTTCCAGGGATTCCAGAAGGGCAAGAAACTTCGGGTCATCTCTGGGTTCTCCTAGGTACCATTCATGGGAATCAAGGAGCCCTTCGCTTCTCAGCTGCCGCTCCTGGGCACTCGAGAGCCAGGGTAGGTCCTGGTAGCTGATGAAAATGTCAGATGGAGTGACATAGTCGAAGTAATCAGCACCCTGGTTGGTGAGTACAGAACGTGCTTCAGGGGTGTTTTCAAAGGAGGCATAGCGCACCAGGATTTCCCGGTCCACAGCCCGCTGGATGATCACGGGGGTGTAGAGTTCAGCAGCTGCTGCAGCTGCCAGGGCAATAAGCGCCAGCACCGTCAGCAGCTTGTACGGCTTCAGGTAGGAGAGAATCCTTCGTGATATTTCCGGGTCATACCCCTTTATGATATGTTCCTGCTCTATCACGTGCGGCTCCTTTCAGCCTGCTGCAGCTGGTACATATCACGATAGAATCCCTCCTGGGAAATCAGGTCCCGGTGGGTCCCCTGCTGTATGATCCGTCCTGCGTCAAGGACAATGATCCGGTGGGCGTGCTGGAGGGTGGTTACCCGATGGGAGACCAGAATATTGGTTTTTCCCTTTCTGAAGTCCATCATCGCCTTCAGGATGAACTCCTCCGTATCGGTGTCAACCGCAGACATGGCGTCGTCAAGGACCAGGTACTCCCGTCGGCTCAGAAGGGCCCGTGAAATGGTAATCCGCTGTTTCTGTCCCCCGGAGAGCGATACTCCCCGCTCGCCGACCTCCGTGTCCCATCCCTGGGGGAACTGAGACAGTTCTCTGCTGATGGTGGAAATCTCTGCGGCTTCCTGGACCATGTCATCAGAAGCTTCGGGAACTGCAAAGCTGATGTTCCCTCGGATGGAGTCGGAGAAGAGAAATGCATCCTGGGGTACAAAAGATATGGAGGAGCGCAGCCCCTGCAGGTCCGTATCTGTGATATCAAGATCATGTATGAAGATAGTCCCGGAAGGCGGATCAAGAAGCCGGGGCAGCAGCCGGACAAGGGTAGTCTTTCCCGAACCGGTCCTTCCCAGGATTCCCAGGGTTTCTCCCTGCTTCAGGGAGAAGGATACCCCGTCGAGCACCGGAGGTGCATCTTCCCGGTACCGGAAGGTCAGGTCAGTTACGGTGATGTCCCCGGGAGAAAAGGGTTTCGGGTCTTCCGAGGAGGTGATTTCAGGCTTCTGGTCCAATATGGTGTTGATCCGCTTCAGGGAAGCGGCTCCCCGCTGGATGATGTTTACGGTAAATCCCATGCCGATGACCGGCCATCTGAGCATGTTAAGATAACTCATGAATGCCACAAAGTCCCCTGCGGAGTACCGTCCTTCAATTACACCCGGCCCTCCGTAGAGCAGCAGCAGGAGAATGGTGATTCCTGAGATAAATCCCACCAGGGGAAAAAACAGGCCCCAGATGCGCACCAGCCCCATATTCCGGCGTTTATACTCCCGGTTCTGGGCTCGGAACATCTTCTCCACATAGGATTCCTTCACAAAACTCTTGATGACTCGAATGCCCGCTGCGGTTTCACGGACCTGCTCGCTTAAGGAAGAGAATCCTTCCTGGACAGCCTTGAAACGGCGGCCTATGAGCTTTCCTGCAAAAAGAACCAGCAGGGTAATGAAGGGGAGGGGAGCAATGGTGACCAGGGCCAAACGTGGATAGGAGGAAAAAAGTATGATCAGAATGGCAACGGTTAAGAATAATCCGTCAAGAAAGGCCACCAGAGCTATGCCTGCAGCCATTCTAACTGCCCGCATATCATTGGTTGCCCGGGCCATGATGTCGCCGGTCTTCATGGTGGAATAGAAGGAAGGGGAAAGCTTGAGCATATGGTCAAACATATTGCTTCGCAGCTCCGCCTCGATTTTACGGCTTGCTCCCTGGATGAAATAGCGCCATCCGAATCGGGCTGCGGCAACTGCCGCTGCTACCGCTGCCATGATCAGCACCAGAATTCCAATCGATGACAGGGAGAATCTTCCTTCAGCGATGCTGTCCACAGCCTCCTTCAGCAGCTGGGGAATATACAAATCTCCCGCATTAGTAACTGCGAGCAGCAGGATTCCAATGAGGTAATGTGTGCGGAAGGGCTTTGCAAGCGGAATGAGCGTCCTGTATTCTTTAAGCACCGTTCACCTTCTGAAAAAAAGGGTGAGCTAAAATCTGCTCACCCTTCTACGATCAATCCGGAATACCTTAGTCTTCAATAACTGCAAGAATATCGGCCATTCTCACGATCAGATGGTCCTCGCCATCAACCTTGACGCTGGTGCCGGCATACTTGTCATACATAACCTTCTGGCCGGGCTTAACCTTGATTGCATCTTCGTCATCACCGACGGATACAACCGCTGCTATCTGGGTCTTTTCCTGGGCTGTCTGGGGAATAAAGATTCCGCCTGCAGTCTTCTCCTCAACTTGCTCTACTTTTACGAGCACTCGGTCGCCAAGGGGTAAAATGTTCATTCGTATTCCTCCTGAAACTCTAATAGATATTTTACAATTTGTGATTTCTTTGCTTTGAATATACGCATGTTGGGAAAAATGGTCAAGAATAAAGATGAAAAATCAGAGGGACAATATATTGAGCAGGTTTCTGCCATGCCGCTTGCCGATTTGATTATCATGTAGGTATATTTGAACTGTTATGGAAATGTGGAAGCAGGAACTTGAACGGGGAAAACAGTTTTTGTTCAGTCAGCAGACCGATAAGGCAATCGGGGAACTGAATCGAGCAATGGAGCACTGCCCGGTTGAACATACCATCGGACTCAGTGAAATTCTTTTTTTTATGGGAACTGCTTTCCTCAGCCTCGGGCAGCAGGAATATGCCTACCGGTGCTGGGAAAATGCGGCAATGCTTCGTGATGCGGATGCCCAGGAGGACTATGACCTTAACTGGAGGGCTTTTTACCGTATCCAGCTGATTAAGTACCTGTCAAAGAAAAAGCAGAAACAGTTCGGCACATTGGCGGAAAGTGATTTTGTCACAGATCTGATCAAGACTGCATGGCAGGAGGTGCGGCAGCAGCCTCGGCTTTATCAGACTGATTTTCACGGGCGATGCAGTCTCTTCTGGGCAGTTGATATTATGTTTCCCTATGAACCGGACCAGAAAGAACCCATAGGAAGGAAAAAAGTGGGTCATATCGTCTCATTTTCAACAAAAAAACCCGAGGGAGGGAAAAAATGACACACTTTCCTGCACCAACATAGGAGATGAGAATTTTTGACACACTTTTTATGATAAAATTAGTAATCTATTGCCTCCCAATGAACGTCCTGTTCAGTTTATGAGAACTGAAAGTGCGTTGTATCTCATTATATAGCAGCACATAATACAATCACTCTGAAATGATGAACCAAATACGGTGTTTTTGGCATGGATGTTGCATATAAAGATAGTAAGGAGGCGTCTATGAATCAGAACATGATTACAATGAATACAACCGATTATGAAGACGAAAACATCCTCTCCATATATCTGAAGGAAATTAACCGAATACCCCTTCTTTCACGGGAAGAAGAAGTTGCATATGCCCAGAAGGCACGGGAAGGCGATAAGGCTGCAAAGGATAAACTTGTAACTGCCAACCTCAGGTTTGTAGTGAACGTTGCCAAGAAATACCAGAACCAGGGAATTCCTTTGCTTGACCTGATCAATGAAGGCAACATCGGACTGCTGAATGCCATAGAACGCTTTGATGTTGACAAGGGATACCACTTTATCTCATATGCTGTGTGGTGGATCCGCCAGGCGATTCTGAAATCAATATGCGAAAAGTCCCGGACCATCAGGCTTCCCCTCAACCGGGCAAATGAACTGATCCAGATTCAGAAAGCCCAGAGGGAACTTTCATCCATGAGGGGCGATGACGGGGATCTTAAGGAGATTGCCCAGCTGACCAGCATGGACGAGAAGCATGTTGCGGATCTTCTCAATATTTCACGTGATATGGTTTCTCTTGAGACACCTATCTACACAGAAAAGAATAATACCGAGCTTGGTGATTTCATTGAGGACCAGGATTATGAGTCTCCGGAGCAGGCAGCCATTGATTCTTCATTGAAAGATGAGATCAACATGGTGCTGAAGTCCCTTTCTGAAAAGGAAGCAGACATCATTGAGTACCGCTACGGGCTCAACGGAAAGCGGCCGATGTCACTGAAGGAAATTGGGGATCTCTACAATCTGACCAAGGAGAGAATCCGGCAGATTGAGAAGAAAGCCCTTGAAAGACTGAGACATCCTTCACGCAGCAGATATCTTGAGGCATATATAGCCTGAAACGCCGAGGTGCGGCGATGATATACAGAGAGTCCCGGCTGTTGACAACCGGGACTCTTTTTCTTTACATTCTTTACAGATGTAATAATTTCGGAGGTAGAAAACAAGTGTCTGATAAGAAGAAGTATGTGTATTTTTTTGGAGACGGCAAGGCTGAAGGCCGAGCTGATATGAAGAAGGTCCTCGGAGGAAAGGGAGCGAATCTTGCAGAAATGACTAATATCGGTCTTCCGGTTCCCCCGGGGTTCACCATCAGTACCGAGGCCTGCGCTTATTTCAGTGATCACAACGGGAAGTACCCAGACGGGCTTCGTGAAGAGGTTCTCAAGCACCTTGCCCGCCTTGAAAAAGTGATGGGTGCGAAGCTTGGGGACAGCGACAACCCCCTGCTGGTTTCGGTACGTTCCGGGGCCGCTGATTCCATGCCCGGCATGATGGATACCGTACTTAACTTGGGAATGAGTCCCGCAGCAGTTGAAGGAATCATTAAGAAATCCGGAAATGAACGGTTTGCCTGGGACAGCTGCAGGCGGTTCATGCAGATGTTCGGAAACGTGGTTATGGGTGTTTCTTCCGAGCTGTTTGAAGCGGAGCTTGAGAGGATTAAAGAAGAGAAGGATGTCTACCTCGATACAGAACTTGATGTTGATGACTTGAAGCAGGTGGTTGAAGCGTACAAGCGGGTGTACAAGACCCATACCGGTGAGCAGTTTCCCGTCGATCCTGAAGAACAGCTTTTTAAAGCGATCAATGCAGTGTTCCTTTCCTGGAATAATGAGCGTGCTGTGCGTTACCGCCAGATGTACGACATCAGGGGTCTTTTAGGTACAGCGGTGAATGTTCAGAGCATGGTTTACGGCAACATGGGTGATACCTCCGGTACCGGAGTAGCATTTACCCGTGATCCCTCCACAGGTGAGAATAAATTCTACGGTGAATACCTGATGAATGCCCAGGGCGAAGATGTGGTGGCAGGGACCAGAACCCCGAAGACCATCGAGACCCTCAATGATGTGAATCCTGAGGCATATGAGCAGCTGGTGAAGATCAGGAGCATTCTTGAAAACCATTACAAGGACATGCAGGATATGGAGTTCACCATCCAGGAAGGGAAGCTCTACATGCTGCAGACACGGAACGGAAAACGGACAGTCTTCAGCTGGCTGCGGACCCAGGTGGAGATGGTTGAAAGCGGCCTGATTGATAAAGAAACCGCAGTGAAGCGTGTTCCTGCATCAGAATTCGGAAAGCTCTTCGCACCGATTCTTGACTCCGAAGAGATTGTTGCCCAGAAGCGCACTCCCATTGCCAAGGGACTCAATGCAAGCCCCGGCGGCGCCAGCGGAATGATTGCATTTTCAGCTAAGGAAGCCGAACTCCGCGCTGCGGAAGGAAATGATGTCATCCTGGTGCGGATTGAGACCAGTCCGGAGGATATCGGAGGAATGGCAGCCGCCAAGGGAATCCTTACTGCACGGGGCGGAATGACCAGCCATGCAGCAGTTGTTGCCCGCGGAATGGGATGTCCCTGCGTTTCCGGTGCTGAGGAGATTAAGATTGACTACCGCAAGAAACGGATGAAGGTGGGGGAGACGGTAATTAGGGACGGAGAGAGCATTTCCATCGACGGATTTACCGGCGAGGTGTATGAGGGATCAATCAATGTGAAGCCCTCGGAAATTGTGCAGGTGCTCAACGGACAAATGGATCCGAAGGAGTCAATGCTGTACCAGAACTATGCCGCCTTCATGTCCTATGTTGATGAGATCAGGACCATGAAGGTTCGTACCAATGCTGATACCCCCGCTGATACGGTAATGGCTATTAAGTTCGGCGCCGAGGGAATCGGTCTCTGCCGGACTGAGCATATGTTTTTTGAGGGTGAGAGGATTATCAGCATGAGGAAGATGATCCTTGCAAAGAACACCATTGAACGGAAGGCCGCGCTCAACGAGCTGCTTCCGATGCAGCGGGACGACTTTGAAGGTATCTTCCGTGCCTTAGGCGACCGTCCGGCCACCATTCGTCTTCTGGACCCGCCCCTGCATGAATTTCTGCCCCATGACCATACCAGCCGTCATGATATGGCTCTTCAGCTTGGGGTGTCCACCGACGAGATTTCACAGGCGGTAAACTCCCTCCATGAATTTAACCCAATGCTTGGATTCCGGGGA
>PWNW01000087.1 GCA_003557605.1 Spirochaetaceae bacterium | reverse complement strand
GCTCCATAATATGCTGGATATCCCGGTCGTTATCGGTGTTAATATCGCGCATTTTCTCAGCCACCGATTCGATTAGCTGGGCGCTCTCGGTTACATGCTGGTAATTGCTATCAGAAAGTTCAGATACGGCATTTACGTTATCAGAAACCTGGCTGAATGATGTAGCAAACTCATCCATGGTTGAAGATATCTCAGAAACTGATCCGGCCTGCTCTACAGAAATAGAGGACTGCTGCTCTACGCTTGCCGATATGGTTGTGCCAACTCCTTCTGTCACTTCAACTGCTGAACGAATTGACTGTACCACTTCTTTTATGCGGGATACCATCTCCCCCATACCTCTGACAAGTCTGCCGACTTCATCCCTCCGGTTTGAAGTAACCCGATAATCCAGACGGCCTTCGCTTAACTGAGAGACTGCTTGGGTCACTTCCCTGATAGGCTTTGACAGTCCGCCTGCAATGAAAAAGGCTATACCGATGACAAGGATACCCATTGCCGCGACAATCACATACACCGGCGTAAGCTGTATCTGCATCTCACTTCGCAGGATCCCTTCATCCAATTGAGAAACCAGCAGCCAGGATATATTCGACAGTATATCTCCCTCACGGCTAAAACGAATCGGAGCATATGCTGCTAGGAGCGACTTCCCTTCCACATCCGCAGCCATGGTGCTTCGTCCAGGGAAATTCCGCAGAGCTTCTTCGGTAATTTCTGTTCGATACAGATCACCTGGATGCAGTTCTCCTGTTCTGTTCCTCGGTACTGTTAAAAGCTGAGAATCTAGATTCATCAAAAAGGTTTCCCGCTGTTCATATCTGCTGGAATCAACTTCACTGATCATTGCAACCCTATCCAGCTCCCTGCCGGCAATCAGCATATAAGCGTAATTTCCCTGCTCATCATAGATTGGAATACCGAAATGCAGTGTTCCCCCGTCTTGTGAACTGTAGCGGATTGAACGAATTCCGCTTGTCTTCAGCGACCGGGACATCTCCTGGAGCAGGGCCTCTGCTGTTGATTCAGGATCAAGGGACCGGCCTACATCAGCAGAGGAGAATCCCTGGGTATACAGCAGTCTCCCATGCTCACGATCAAGCACGGTAAAGCTGGTAAAGCCGGCCTGAAAGAACAGCTTCAGGACAGGCATCCCCTTCACCTGCACAGCTTCATTGAAACTTTCAGAAAAATTCCTTCCGTCCTGCTGATCAATTAGCCCGTGAATTGAGTGGGTGAGCTCCAGGAGCTCAGTACTGGAACCCAGTGATTCTGCCCGCTGAAGCTCCCCAAGAAGATACTCTTCTATCTGCTGAGCCTTTTGATCATTCATATCCTGCAAATCTTCCAAAGCCTGGGCAGTTCTTCCTTCAAAAAAGAAGGAAACCGACAGTATTACTATGGCTACTACAGGAACCAAGAACACCGAGAAAAAAAAGACAGTCAGTTTTGCGCGCAGGCTGTTTTGAAGCGGACATCCCATGTAACACCTCCTTACGTGTTGCCGATGATTGCGGGGAGATTCAGGAGAAGCAGTATGCTGTTTTTGCATACTGCCGCTCGGTCTTCCACCGTTGCCCGGCATTGCTGGATTATATGAAGCGGGAGGGGAACCAGGCTGCTGTATGCTACCTCGATGATATCTTCAAGGTGGTCAACCTGCAGTGCCTTCCTGCTCTCCTTCAAATACAGCAGCACTGGCTGCTGATATATTTTTCTTTCCATATCTAATATGGTATGGACGGTAACTATCTCCAGCTGCTCCGGTACTGGAGTGGGAACAGAACCAATACGGTCTATGAATGATGTGTTCGCTGCCAAATGAATTCCCTCATACCAAAAGGTAAGCAGGTTTATCGATGCCGTACCGTCCATTAAGATCCCTCTTGTATCAGTAAAAGCATTTTCTCTATATCGAGAAGCAGAATCGTCCGATTCTGCCAAGTAAATGAACCGATTACTATGGGCTTGAGTGCGTCGGAAAGGGAAGACATGGGAGGTTCAATTTGTGAAGCCAGTACCTGAACTATATCCTCCACCGTATTGAATACAATTCCAGTACGTACACTGTCATTCTCTACAAGCAGAATCCGGCCTTCTTCCCTGTCTTCCTTTTTTGGCATTCCTACAAGCAGTCCGGGATCTATTACCGATTCTATCTTTCCCCGAAGGTATATGACCCCCCGCACATATTCCGGGCAGCCAGGAACAAATGTCACCGGTTGAATGGGAAGTACTTGTTGAACATATACTTCTTCAATTGCCAGGTAGGTATGCTCAACAGAACAGATACATACCCCTATCCTCTCCTCACTGGATGATGAGTTCCTGTTGTTCTGTTCCACTGGCTCCTCCCGTCTAGTTTGAAGATTATGTGAATATTATAAATACCTCCTTCGTTTTGCAACTCATAAGAAGGAGAAAAAAACCTTTTTTCTTCGCTTCCTGCCTGTCTTCTTCCGAAGCACCCAACACCATATGACCTGCATTTTTCCCCTCACCGGCTATCAGAAATGTTTTGGTGATGCTCCAAGGGACTTTCCCCGGCTTTCTATCACCTGCTGGTACCAGTACCCCGAATCCTTGATCATTCGCTTCTGGGTCTGGAAATCCACATAGATGAGGCCGAAACGTTCCTTGTAGCCTTCAGCCCATTCAAAGTTATCCATGAGCGACCAGTGGAAATATCCTTTCACCGGTATCCCTTCATCAACCGCTCGATGGAGGTGAAACAGATATCTGCGCAGGAACTCAATCCGCTGGGGATCATGGACACGGGACTCCACCCCAGGCATATCCCTGCAGGAGATACCGTTTTCGGTTATATAGATGGGCTTTCCATAGGCTTCATAAAACAGCTTTGGTCCCCAGTAGAGAGCTTCGGGAGTCACCGGCCATCCCATCGAAGTTAACTGCTCACCGATGCGCCTGGGATGATCTGCTTCGATGACAGACCCATCTGAATCTATCAGCTGCCCGTGGTATATGTTCAGCCCAAGAAAATCAATTTCCGAAGCAGCACGTTCCAGAACATCTTCCCATCCGGTGGGAAGATGTTCTTCCAATGAGCTGACATACTTTTCAGGATATCTGCCGAAGACCACCGGATCGAGCCATAGTGGATTGTTCCATGCAATGTT
>PWNW01000305.1 GCA_003557605.1 Spirochaetaceae bacterium | reverse complement strand
GGACCTGGTGCCTTCAATTTGTTCTCCGGCATGGCGGTAGCGCTCTCTGATTCCCTTACGGTACTTGCAATTACCGGATATACATCGATGCCGGACCGCGGAAAGGGAGCCCTTAATGAATCATCGGGTCTCTCCCGTACCCCGGACTCTCATGCGATGTTCTCATCTACCACAAAGAAGTCCTTCATTATTGAAAGACCTGAAGATACCGTTGACATCCTTGAAGAGGCAATACATCTGGCCTTTTTAGGAAGGCCGGGACCAGTGCATATCCACATACCAAAGAATATTACCACTGCGGAAGTTGCCAACTACCGTGAAATATCATTGACTGTCGCTCCCGTAGTGCCGGACCGAGAAAGACTGGAGGCTGCCGCTCAAGCGCTGTGTCAGGCAATGCAGTCAGGGAAGAACATAACTGTCCTCATAGGGTATGGAACAATCAGAAGTCATGCAGAGCAAGCTGTCTTGAACTTCATCGAGCAGTTTCAGCTTCCGGCGGTTACCACCATGGATGCCAAGGGGGTGATTCCTGAAGACCATCCCCTTTCCGCCGGGGTATACGGAACTTCAGGAGATCCTGGGGCCAAGAAAGTCTTTGATGAGGCACATGTCATCCTTGCTGTCGGCAATTCTTTTGCCCAAAATGCTACATTTGGATTTAAGCCGGACCTGCTGGAGGGAAAGCTCCTGATCCACGTCAATATTGATGCACATGAGATCGGAAAGGTCTATGCTGCTGACTATCCAATTCATGGCGATGCAGGAATTGCATTGAAAGATCTAACTGCAATCCTGGAAGGATCAGTTATAGCGGTGCCCAAACGACACATCACCCGGGACAAGTTTGCTGACATTGATACAGCACATGCCGGCAGCAAGATACATCCTGCAGACCTGGTAAAGATTATTTCACGACATCTTCCTCCAGATGCGATCATCATGGGGGATGCGGGCTCACATATGCTGTGGCTCAACTGCTATCTCAGCCTGACTGCAAACCAGCGTTACCAGAATCCAGGAAGTTTTGGTCCAATGGCAAGTCATGTAAACGGCTGCATCGGAGTGAAGTGCGCTTTCCCGGAAAGGACAGTGATCTGCGGCTGCGGCGACGGAGGATACTTAATGGCCGGGTTTGAACTGCTGACTGCCGTGCAGTACGGGATACCGGTCATTTGGATCATTTTTAATAACGGTGAGTTTAATGTGATCAAGAAATTCCTGCTGAACTTGTATGGGGAGCATGCGTACATGGAGTTTGGTAATCCCGATTATCTGCTGTATGCCCAAGCCTGTAAAGCAGTCGGTTACCGGGCTGAAACCCTTGAACAGGCGGAACAAGCTTTGCTTGAAGCATTAAAGCTCAACAAACCTGTTCTCATTGATGTTCAGGTGGAAGGGAATGTGTATCCCCCGTTTGCTATGGGAAAGGTTTGATGCAATGATGGAAAAGGAAGTACTGCAGCGGTTCAGAAACTTAGGGATACCGGAGTTTACGCCGGACTCAGGGCTAACTGGTTCTATAAAAGGCAGCAGTTCATTCGGTCTCATCGGCCGAGATCTCCTGATAAGCCATCTTTCATTCCCTGAACATACGGTAATACCTGAACATACACATGATCAGCTTGTTATCTGTTTTGTGCGTCAGGGCTCTGCAGTGCAGGTGATCAATACCCATGAGTACCTGATCAAAACGGGTGAGGTAACCATCATCTTTCCTGGTCAGAAGCATAGTTTGATCACACAGGATGAAACATTAGATATTACCGAGATAATCATCACTGACTATCTCACAACATGTTTGTGAAAAAGGAGAAGATGCCTATGCCAGTTATTTCCATTCATTCCTTAGAGCTTGTGGAGGAACAAAAAAAAAGAATCGCACAGAAGTACACCAAAATCCTCTCTGAGGAGACCCTTGTTCCGGAAGAACGTATTTATGTCTTTTTTGCCGGATATGACGTTGAAGACATCGCCGCAGGAGGGGTCCTGAATTCTGAACTGCCTGATGAAGTGCTCAAGCAGTTTCATACGAAGTATTCTGAACGTCTGCGGGAAATAGAGAAGAAGCAATGACGAGATAAGACGTGCTGCAGGAACTTTTTTGGGACAATCATGTCCCTGAACGTACATACCAGGAGGATACCTATGGATAGTATCAGTGTTGTAAGCCGCTGCCGGTGCCTGCCGGAAAAAAAGGATGAGTTCTTCAGTGCCCTGGAGGATTTTCTCGTGCCGTCCCGCGAAGAAGAAGGATGCATTTCCTATGATGTGTACCAAGATACGCAGGATCCTGACAATGTTATTTTCCATGAAGTCTGGAAAGACCAGGAGGGAATCAGCTATCACATAGGCAGCAGTCATTTTGCTGCATTTATGGGAAAAGCTGGATTGCTGCTCGAAAAGATCGCAGGGGATTCCCCGTTTGTGGTAACCATCGCTTCATTATTTGACCCGCAGTCACCTCCGGAGGGTGAGGAAATTATCGTATCAACCCTTTGCCGGTCACTTCCGGGCAAAAATGATGAAGTACGTATTTCCGCTCCTGAAGTAATCCTTAATCCCTCTTCAGCGGAACCCGGCTGTTCAGCATATATGCTGTTCCAGGGAACGGAGCAGAAGGACTGCTTTCTGCTGTATGAAGTGTGGAAGGGGTTTTCAGCAATAGTGGAGCACATGGGAACAGCGCATTTCGCGGAATTCATGGGGAAAGCTCCATCTCTGTTTGTTCCCATGGAAAACGGGGAACTTTTTGCAGTCTATATCTGCACTCCCTACGCTTGATGAATCGTCTGTAACGTACACTTCTGTAAGTTTATAAAAAGGGGTACACACTATGCCGGTAGTATCAATTCAGTCGCTGGAACTTGATGTGGAGCAGAAAAAGTATATTGCAAAAGAATATGCAAGGATCCTTTCTCATGCTACGAACGTTCCGAAGGAAAACGTCTATGTCTTTTTCGGCGGATATCCCCTGGACGGTATATCTGCAGGGGGAGTGCTGAATTCGGCTTTGCCGGATTCCATCTTGTCAAAATTCAACATTAAATATGCAAAGCACCTGGAGAAAAGCAGCACTATCTGCGTAATGACCAGGATGAAGGCAAAAAAAGGCATGGAGGAAGAAGCTGAAGAGGTAACCCTGGAATT
>PWNW01000280.1 GCA_003557605.1 Spirochaetaceae bacterium | reverse complement strand
TTTGCCCTTGATATCACCCGTGATATAAGTGAAGCGCTATCAATACCGGTGATTGCTTCAGGCGGAGCAGGCGCCATGGATCATTTTGTGGATGTGTTTGACCAGGGCAAGGCTGATGCTGCCTTGGCTGCAAGTATTTTCCACTTTCGGGAAATTGAGATACCTGAACTCAAGCAGTATCTCAATGAACGCGGTATCCCCATGCGCATGACGCTGTAGCAGACAAGGAGCAGAACGTGGAACAGATACTCCAACAGGCTGACTTTTCAAAATATCCCGACGGACTTATCCCGGCAGTTGTGCAGGATGCCCGGACGAAAAATGTGCTGATGCTCGGATTTATGAGCAGGGAATCACTGGAGCAGACTGTCAGCTCCAAGCTGGTTACCTTTTATTCCCGAAGCAGGAAAGCGCTGTGGACCAAGGGTGAGACCTCCGGTAATGTCCTGCACCTCCAAAACATCCGTATTGACTGTGACGCAGACACCCTGCTCGTTCAGGTGCATCCGGCCGGTCCGGTATGTCATACAGGTACAGACACCTGCTTTGCTGAAGAAAATATTGATGCTTCTGACTCCGTCTGGTTCTTGTCATACCTCCAGTCCGTGATTCAGCAGCGCAAGGATACCCCCACGTCATCATCCTACACTGCGAAACTCTTTGATAAAGGAATGAATACGATTGCCCAGAAAGTCGGAGAAGAAGCGGTGGAACTGATCATTGAAGCAAAGGATGAGGATAACCGTGATTTGTTTCTCGGGGAAGCGGCGGACTTGCTGTATCATGTGATTGTGCTGCTGATCCAGAAGGGCTGCACCCTGCAGGATGTTATGGAAGTGCTGAAAGACAGGCATAGATAGACAGCAGAAGTAAGTAGGTCTTTCTCTTCAAGCTGTATCAGAGAACGTAAGCATAATCAGCAGGCGTGATTGGGAGCGTTTAATCGCGGAATGCTGCGTTTCATTCGTGTGGAAAGATTTCTCATGTGCCGTCGGCAAGCCCCTTCAGCCAAGGGGCTGCATGCTGTCTGGGGCAGCTGCTGAAAATGGGGGATGGTGCAGTCCCGCCTGGCAGGATAGCATGAGACATGATTAAGATGATTGCACTTTCTGCTATGATGCTGGTCGCAGTATTCCTCTCTGCTGACGAGCCCTGTGCTCTACATGTGACTGTTGTGATTGATTCAGTTGAGGAGGGAATGGCCTCGGTGTTTTTTGAAGACGGCGAGGAATCATTCATTATTCCTGCCGCTGTTTTCCCGGGGGAGGCCCAGGAGGGAAGGTGGTACAGTATCACCGTCCAGTATGATCAATCGCTTACCGCTGCGGCAAGCGAGCGCATCAGGCGTATCTTTGCCGGGCTCAGCTCTGAATAGGACCTCGCACCATCTGCCCGGCAGAACTCATGACGATTTTTTCAGTTCAGAACAGTATAAAAGCGGCAGGAATACTGAACAGCAGGCTGTATAATGCCATTTCCGTTTGAAATTTCACAAAGGAACTTTTTTTGAAGTACTGTCTGCGAAGATAAACAAACCCCTCGATATTATCAGGGCACGGCGCGGCGCTTGCGATATGGGTATAGATGAACATCATCCCGAAGAGGTAGGCCGCACGGTGAATTATGGATATATCGCTGAGCAGGGGCAGAATCGGGTACAGCACGAAAGACAGCAGCAGGCCGCGGATCAGCTGAGCAGGCAGAAACCATTTGGTCACATGACTGCTTTCTTCAGGATCACGCATATCTCTCAAGTAGTCCATGATCCTGGCTTTCCCTTCATATACATCCTTGCTTCTTTTCAGTATAAACGCACCGGCAATGGTATATGCTGCAGCATGCATCAGAGCAAACAGCAGTGAAAATATCAGATAGTCCATACATCCTCCAGAAATAATGAAGTTAAAATAACTATAGTTATTATATAAAACATCTGTTATTTGTCAAGCAAAATCTCGTTCTATTTTCAAGAAATGAAAAGAACAGGTATCACCTGGCTCGACAGGTTTCAGTCCATGATTCCCTGTTCAAGGAAGCGGCAGTATCCTTAATGCGTGGAAAAGATAGAGTCCAGAAGCTTGATTCCGAGGATTGATCCAGCTTCGTTCAGCCGTTTCGTCACCGAAACAGCATCCTTGCTTGGATCAAGATTTCCGCAGGGTGGTTCTTTCCCTTCGATCGCTCAATTGATTGCAGCTCGAAGTGCTTCTCAATCCAAAGAATTTATGATTGTGCGATGCTACTGCAGCGTAGCATCGTACCCGATCCTTTGTACTACCTCGACCAGTTTGGCCAGGGCCGCATTCTGCACTTCTGCGTCCGCAGTATTGAATACCACTTTCGCCTGCGAGTTCGCTATGTCGACGTGCACACTCTCTACCTGGGAGAGATGGTTCCCCGCTCTTTCTATCGTGTAGGCGCAAGAAGGGCAGTTAGCTCCATATAATTTTAAATACCGTTCACTCTTCATACTTCAAATATACAAATTGAGCAGGGAACATGCAAATGTACTGTTCTATCATCATCATCGGAAAAACAGACGGAAAAAAAAGTAACCGGAATTGTGAATGTTCAATTAGTATTATCTGCAAAAACAAAATCTTCGTAGTGTAAAGGCCCCTCATGAGCCCCAAATCAGCTGGCTTTCCGGTTTCGGACCAGAGTGGATACACTAAGGATGTTTCACTTTCTGTAATTTCTTACCCCTGAAATCCACTTCTTTCATCGCTCTTCTTGTGCGAACAGTTCCTTGAACTTCCGTTGTATTCCTTCTTTATCGATGCCCTGCTCCTGGAGCAGTTTTTCGGCCGCCGCAAACGCTTCCGTGACGGTGTAGCCGGCGGCTGCCCGTACTGTGATTCGGGGAACCGGATTCTGACGTCATCTGAATTGAATGAATGCGCATTTGGTGCGCAATATTTTTGAGAACCGTACTCATAATGGATTGCATGTGTATGCCTTCTTTCATATAGGTGAGCACTAGAACTTGCTTGGTAGCATCGCTTGGAAGTTGGGCCTGAAGCTGATCATATGGATAAACGGTGAGTTTTTCCTGATAAAAACCCTACCGCTTCCGTTCCCTGATCGGGAAAGGAAGTGCGTCATAGGGAACCGGTATATTTTTCCCCATTTCTATCCTTTACGTTTTTCGGCATCC
>PWNW01000235.1 GCA_003557605.1 Spirochaetaceae bacterium | reverse complement strand
GCTGATTCCCTCCTGACAGATGCTTAACTGGAGTTTCAGGCCCGCATCCCCTGATAACAAATGCCTGGATCAGTTTTTTTGCAAACCTGGTTACATACCCCCTCCTGATAACTCCGTAAGAAGAAAACTCCTTTGACTTCATCTCCTTGACAGCCAGGTTGTCTTCTACAGAAAATTCAAGGATAAGTCCGGTTTTATGTCGGTCAGGAGGAATATGTGAGACTTTCATCTTGTGCAGCTGCGCAGGAGTAGCATTGGCAGCATCAGTCCCAAGTATCTCAATAGATCCTTCCGCTACCTTTGCGAGCCCGGTAACAGCATTTCCTAATTCCAGCTGCCCGTTCCCGTCAACACCGGCAATTCCAAGGATCTCCCCCGAACGGAGCTCAAAGGAGACATCTCGAACAGCATCCAGGCCGATGCTGTTTTTGACCTTCAGGTTTGAAACCTTCAGTACCGCTTCTCCTACATTTTGAGCCTGATGAGCAGGCTGGAGAAACACATCCCGTCCCACCATCATCCGTGCAAGCTCGGCTTCACTGGTATCTTTCACCTGAACATTTCCGACAACTTTGCCGTCGCGAAGAACCGTGACGCTGTCACAAATATTCATCACTTCACTGAGCTTATGGGTAATAAACAGGACGGTACGTCCCTCCTGCTTAAATTTTCTAATGATCTGAAGAAATTCAAGCACCTCGTTAGGAGTAAGGACCGCAGTAGGCTCATCAAAAATCATAATGCTGGAATTTCTGTAGAGAACTTTCAGGATCTCCACTCTCTGCTGTATCCCAACAGGAAGATCTTCAATTACCGCGCTGGGGTCCACCCCAAAGGAATATCGGTCTGACAGTTCTTTTACTGCCTTTTTCCCGCCTGAATAATCGACCCAGGGACTCCTTGAAGATGTGTCCCCAAGCAAGATGTTCTCTGTAACGGTCAGCTTCTGGACCAGGGCAAAATGCTGATTCACCATACCTATACCCAGCCGTATCGCATCATCACATCCGTGTATATGCACCGGTTTTCCGTCAATCAGGATTTCACCTGAATCCATGGAATACAGCCCGTACAGACAGCTCATGAGAGTTGATTTCCCTGCACCGTTCTCTCCTAAGAGGGCCCGCACCTCACCGCGGTCCACTTTCAGAGAAACATCATCATTTGCCAGGACTTTGGGGAACCGTTTTGTCAGATTTCGTATTTCCAGCAGCTGCGCCATGAATTCCTGCCTTTACCAATACCGGTTCAATGACCTGATTTCATGCAGGAACTCCTGCCTGCATGAAATCATATGGCCATACTCTACAGCGATATCCGCCTATTCACTATTCCGGTCTTCATATCTTCTAAATCAGACATGATCTCTTCTTTGAGTTCTGCAGGAACTGCCTGAGACCAGCCGCCAAGGTACATAACTCCTTCAGGAATGCCCCACACCTTATGCTCAGCGTTCCAGACACCGTCCATCAGCATCTGGCCCTGCATCATAATGAGTTCAGGAACACTCTGCACCGCTGAAGTCAGAACAACTTCTGGAGACAGGCTATGGAAATCCCCTGACCAGCCGATGACATGCACACCCTCTTCCTCGGCAGCCTGAATCGCTCCGACATCACAGGCATCACCGATAGCAATTATTACATCAACTCCGTTGGCAATTTGTGCAAGGGCCGCTTCTTTTCCCCGTACCACGTCATCCCAGGAACCGGTATATGCAACGGTAAATGATGCATCGGGATTGTATATTTCTATGGTCTCCCGCAGCACCATTACTTCCAGCTCTATGGTCGGAATTGCCATGGCTCCGACAAATCCGATTCGATTGGTGCTGGTGAATTTAGCTGCAAGCTTTCCCATCAGATAGGCATGCTCACCGCTGGCAAACACTCCGGACCCGACATTATCTGTCTCAACATCCCCCCCAATCTGATAAAAATTCACATTCGGAAACTCTTCAGCAACCTCAAGGAGGGACTCACCGTACTCAAATCCGTGGCCGAAAACAATATCATACCCGCGTGATGCATAATTCCTGAGAATATTTACATGTTCAGTCTGGGGTACCAGCTCGGAATAGGCAATTTCAAACCCAAGCTCATCTCTCAGCTTGAGCAGCCCCTCATATGCTGAGGTGTTCCATCCTCCGTCATTAATAGGTCCTGACATCAGCATGGCTGCCCGCATAGTATCAGACGGCTCAGCTGAACTTTCTTTTGATCCTCCAGCGAACAGCAGTGCTCCCACTGCAAGCAGAAGCACCATTACCTTGATAGTTCTGTGTTTCATAAACAACTCCTTTTTACCTCTCTTCACATGGTCTTAAGGGAAAAGCTTCGGCAGTTACTGCAAAAAGGAACTGCGGAGCTTTTCTCATTCAATATGTAACCGGTTACAAATATTCTAGATGCACTTTTCTCTGGTGTCAATAAAAAAAAATAGAAAATACTGTGGGGACACACGGAAACACAATGCATCAGCTGAGGTCAATCTGTCATCTCCCGCAGCGCAGTCTTTCCCAGGGGATTTCTGGTACGGTGCAGTACCGCTGAAGCGGCTGCCAGGTGAATAATTGACAGCACCGCAAAGGATGACCACTGGGGACCGCTGCTGTATGCGTCCCCGGCAAATCGAAATATCTGCAGGCTCACCGGATAAAGGGATTCACTGCGCAGCAGCAGAAGGGGGACAAGAAATCCGTTGTACCCCTTCATGAATCCCAGAAGGGCACATACGGCAACCGCCGGCAGGGACAGAGGCACCATGACCATGGTGAGCCACTGAAGCTCCCCTGCTCCCTCAATTCTTGCCGCCTCCTTGAGAGAGACAGGGAAACCCTTGAAGTACTCCAGCATGATCATCAGTGCAGGGGCAATGGTACCTGCGGCATATACCGCCATGACCGCTGTTCGGGTGTCAAGAAGGCCGAAGGGTGCAAGCAGGAACAGCAGGGGTATGAGGGTGTGCATGCCTCCAGACACGCTCACCATATGGGTTCCTGAGACCCATCGATCTGCGATCTGCTTCCTTCGGTCATGAAGATACATAGCACCCGGTACAATCATCACCAGCAGCAGCACGGCAGTCCCTGTTGCGATGATCAGGGAATTGGCGATGCTTCTCAATATTTCAGTGCTGAGCACCACCCTGCGGTAAGCTTCCGCCGAGGCAAAGGGG
>PWNW01000135.1 GCA_003557605.1 Spirochaetaceae bacterium | reverse complement strand
TGCATTACGCTGATGGAAACAGATCCATATCGTGTTTTTTGAATGCTGATCCTGTCGCTGATCCGGCTATAGAGGTTATCCAGGCCTCCCGGCTGAGCAATGTCAATACCATAAACATCTGCAAGTCCATAGATGGCGTTCAGGCTGTCGAGAAGCTGGGTTGACTTCAGCATTTGTATGTGGCCGTCAATCTCGGCATCGCTCGCAAAGCCAATGCCCTGCTGCTCATATGCCTGGCAATTACCGGCATCAGCTACTGGAGCTGGTTCAAGTGGATATGGAAAATTCAGCTGGTACTGTTCTGCCTGTCAATTCTGTTTCTGCTCGGTGCCGTCCGTTTCGGATACTCATAAGGAGGATCTATGATACCCTTTGCTGTTTTTGCAGTCCTGATGCTCATCCTGCTGGCGCGGACCGGCGCACATGCCAAGTCAGCCCCGCAGGAGGAGGCAGACTTGGCAGAACTGCCGCCGGTGGAGAAGGCAGCAGATCATCTGCGCTGTGCAGTAGGGTTTCAGACGGTGGTGCATGATGAGATGACAGATTGGGAACCCTTCAGGGAGCTTGCTGCCTGGCTTGAGCAGACCTATCCGCTGCTTCACAAAGAAGCGTTCTGCACGCTCCTTGAGGGGTACACCCGGGTGTACTGCTGGAAGGGAACGGACAGTTCCCTGGAGCCGGTGCTCTGCACCGCCCACCAGGACGTGGTTCCCCAGGGAGATGAGCAGCCGTGGACCCATCCGCCCTTTTCCGGAATCATCGATCAGGGGTACCTCTGGGGACGGGGATCATTAGATATGAAGGCACAGATGACTGCCCTGCTTGAATCGGTGGAGCATCTCATGCAGAGGGGATACCGTCCCCGGAGGGACACCTACATAGTCCTCGGGCATGATGAGGAGACCGGCGGATCTGGTGCCCAGTCGGCAGCTGAATACTTCAGAAAGAAGGGTATAAGGTTTTTCCTGCTGATTGATGAAGGGGGCTGCGTAAGCGAGGGTATGATGCCGGGAATTGATACCCCCTTGGCCGCCATCGGTATTGCAGAAAAGGGATATGCAGACATTGAACTGGAATGCACCGCCTCAGGGGGGCATTCATCCATGCCTCCTGGAAGGACCTCCCTCGGCATACTCTCACAAACTCTCTATGATATCGAACGACATCGGTTTCCCTGCCGGTTTCCGCTGGTTACCCGACAGTTCCTTTCAGCACTCAGGCCCCATACCTCATTTCCCCTTCGGCTGGCACTTTCAAATCTCTGGCTGTTCAAACCCCTGGTTATGCAGGTCCTTTCCAAGTACCCTGCCGGCAACGCCATGCTGCGCACAACCACTGCAGTGACCATGGCCTCCGGAAGCGACGCTCCCAATGTGCTTCCCGTAACTTCAACAGGCACGGTGAACTTCCGGCTGCTTCCCGGATACTCCATCGTAGATATTGAATCCTTTGTACAAAGGCAGATCAAGGACAGGCAAATCACATACAGACCCCTTCGCTGTGATCTGCCGTCTCAAGTCACTTCAATCGACTCTGATGCATACAAACTCATAGAAAAGACTGTTTCCCAGGTGTTCCCCGATGCTGTGACAGCACCCTACCTGATGACCGGAGGCACCGATGCAAAGAAGTACGATGATCTGTGCAGCGGCATCTGCCGGTTCAGTCCCTATCGACTGTCCCGGCAGGACATCGACAGCATGCACGCAGCAAATGAGAGAATATCATTGGACAATATTGAAACAGCGATGCGGTTCTACCTGCAGCTGTTTGCAAATCTGGACCAGCAGGCTACAGATTCCCAATCGTAGCAGCCATCACTGCCTTGATTGTATGAAGCCGGTTTTCCGCCTGGTCAAAGACTATTGAGCAGGGACTTCGGAACACCTCATCGGTAACCTCCATCTCCTCAAGTCCGAAGAGGCGATGCACTTCCCGGGCAGTTTCGGTCTCCAGATCATGGAATGCCGGAAGACAATGCATAAACTTCACCGAATGGTTTTCCGCCATCCGGAGCATCTTCGTATTTACCTGGTAGGGTTTGAGCAGCTTGATGCGCTGCTCAAAGAGCTCCTCTTCACCCATGGACACCCACACATCAGTATATATGATATCAGCACCTGCAGTCCCTTGGGCAATTGAGTCGGTCACAGATATTTCAGAGCCGGTCAGGCATCCAAGTTCCTGCATCTCCTGCACTAGTTCAGCATCGGGAGCAAGCTCCTTCGGCCCCACCAGGGAAAGGTCCATACCGGTCTTAGCCGCACCGATCATCAGTGCCCGTGCCATATTGTTGCGAATATCTCCGACAAAAGCCATCTTCACTTCATGGAGGGGCATATCAGCATGCTCCATGATCGTCATAAGATCAGCAAGCACCTGTGTCGGATGATCAAAGTCCGTGAGCCCGTTCCAGACGGTCACTCCCGCATACCGGGCAATCTCCTCAACGGTCTCCTGGGAGAATCCTCTGAACTCAATACCGTCATAGTACCTTCCCAGCACCTTGGCGGTATCTTCAATGGACTCCTTTTTTCCCATCTGGCTGTTGGTGAGATAGGTTACCCTGGCCCCCTCATCAAAAGCCGCAGTCTCAAAGGCACAGCGGGTTCTCGTTGAGGCTTTTTCAAACAGCAGGACAATATTTTTCCCCTTCAGCAGGTCCCCGGGAATTCCGGAGCGTTTTTTTCTCTTTAGGTCAATGGACAGGTCAAGAAGAAACCTGATCTCCTCCGGTGAAAAATCCTTCAATGTCAGCAGATGTCTTCCTCGTAACTGTATCGGCATAGGCTCCTCCCTCTTTCATGCTTCCCGACGAAGCGGCATGCTCATGCATCTGGGCCCGCCCCGGCCCCGTACAAGCTCTGAGCCGCGGATTGGAATCACCGTGATTCCCCGACGCTCCAGTGTCTCATTTGATACCACATTTCTGCGATACGTGACAACAGTTCCGGGAGATAGAGCAAGGGTGTTTGTGCTGTCATTCCACTGCTCACGGGCTGCGGTGATGTCATCTCCACCTCCGCTTCGGATCAGATCAATCGAGGGAAGGTTCAGCACCTTCTTCAGCGCCTGCCTGAGATCCCTCTGCTGGGAAATCCTCAAAGATCCTCGGCTGTTTCTTTGTATCAGAAACTGGTGAAGCGCAGGTTCAATGCTGCCGAATATGCAGAACTTATCTCGGTC
>PWNW01000177.1 GCA_003557605.1 Spirochaetaceae bacterium | reverse complement strand
TTTATTGCCATGCTCAAGGATTCATCTCTGGTGTCTGTTATCGCCCTGAGAGATATTCTGAGACGGGGACGGGAATATATTTCCAGAACATTTCTTTCCCTGGAGACCATGGCGGTTGTAGCGCTTATCTACCTGGTGATCACCCTGGTGCTCTCCCGGCTGGTAGGCATTATGGAAGAGAGGCTGAAAAACGATGAGTGACAGAATACGAATGGAGGGGGTGAACAAAATATTCCCCTCGGTGCACGCAGTGAAGAATGCTTCTCTTACTGTTGCCAAGGGAGAGGTGGTGCTGATCATCGGTCCCTCGGGGAGCGGGAAAAGCACCCTGCTTCGCAGCGTCAACAGGTTGGAGACGGTAACCTCCGGCAGGATATGGATTGATGAAGATGAGGTGACAGATCCCAAGACTGACATCAGGAAAATACGGGAGGAGGCCGGTATGGTATTTCAGAACTTTAACCTCTTCCCCCATCTGAAGGCAATTGAGAATATTACGATTTCACCCCGTCATGTGAGAAAGCTTTCCCGGCAGCAGGCGGATGACCTTGCAAAACGGCTGCTGAAAAAAGTCGGGCTCTCCGAAAAGGCCCAGTCATATCCCGACAAGCTTTCCGGAGGCCAGCAGCAGCGGGTTGCTATTGCCCGTGCCCTTGCGATGGAACCGAAGGTGATGCTCTTCGATGAGCCTACAAGTGCCCTTGATCCTGAAATGATCAAGGAGGTCCTTGATGTGATGCTTGATCTTGCCAGAGATGGAATGACCATGCTGGTGGTGTCTCATGAAATGGGTTTTGCAAAGGCTGCTGCAGACAAAGTGGTGTTCATGGACGAGGGAGAAATCATCGAAGTGGGGCCGCCCAGTGTTATGTTCAGCAATCCTCGCCATGACCGAACAAAACGTTTTTTAGACCATATTCTCTAGGAAAAACCATGAAAACCATAAAACCCCCGAAATTTCGGGGGTTTTTGCTGTTTCTGACCTTCCTTGAAATTCCAGGATTTCATCATATTGAGGGGTTTTCTGCCAATAATTGGCTATGTAAGAAAAATTAAAAGAAAAAAAACTAATTAAAAATCTTATAATTCTTATTAATTCTCTTGAAAATCACTTATTTTATGATATTCTATTTTTAATAGAAAAACTTTCTTCTTAACAGCTGGTGCCAGATATTTTATCGCTTCAATTGGCTTTACAACAAGTTGGGACTTCCTGCCTTTCATCGACACCAGGTATTTTTAGCTTGGGTTTCTCACTGGGAACCAGTGAGAGAACAAAAAAGGAGATGCACCCATGGCCGAAATGACCAACACGTTGAATTCACAGGGATGCTGCAATGAGGGCAAGGAGATGACCACAGCTGAAGCGCTGCCGGTTATTGACACCATCATTGACTCCCTGAAGCGCACCAAGGGCTCGCTTATCCCGGTGCTTCAGCAGACGCAGAACCTGCTCGGGTATCTGCCGGAAGAGGCTCTGCTGCACATCAGCAGCAGGATGAACATTCCCTTCAGTGAAGTAACAGGAGTCGTCACGTTTTATTCCTTCTTCTCCACGGTTCCCAGGGGCAGACACGTAGTGCGGGTATGCCTCGGAACGGCATGCTACGTACGAGGCGGAAAGCAGGTGCTTGAGGCACTCTCACGAGAGCTTTCAATACCCGTCGGCGACACAACTAAGGACCGGATGTTTTCCCTGGAAATTGGACGATGCTTCGGAGCATGCAGCCTTGCCCCGGTTGTGATGATCGATGATGATGTTCATCAGCGCATCCGGCCCGACAAGGTCCATGAACTGATCAGCACGTACCGCGATAAGGAAATCCAGGAGGAAGAGCATGCCTAGAAAAAAAATCACTTCCATCGATTCATTTTTTGAGACAGCAGCTTCCTGCAGGCAGGAGTTTGAATCACAGAGCAGCCAGCCGTCTGTTCATGTCTGCACCGGAGGCGGATGCATCGCCTCGGGTTCCCTTGAAACGGTCTCTGCCCTGGAGCAGGCTGTCAAAGAGGCAGGACTTTCAGTGCAGGTCAAGAAAACCGGCTGCATGGGCCCCTGCTCCATGGGACCGGTGGTGCGGGTGCTGCCGTCCAATACTCTCTATGAAGGCATCACCAGCGACATTGCCCCCCGGATTGTATCGGAGCATCTTATCGGGGGAACAGTGATTGCTGAACTGGCTCAGAAAAATGCTGAAACAGGGGAACCTGCAACCTCAGACGAACAGTCAGCTTTCTTCAAGCCCCAGCAGCTGATATCACTGAAGAACTCAGGAAACATTGATCCCCTGAAGATTGAGGAGTATCTGGCTGTGGGAGGATACCAGGCACTGGCAAAGGTGCTTGGTGAAATGACTCCTGAACAGGTCATTGAAGAGATGAAGGAATCCGGTCTGAGGGGCCGCGGAGGTGCGGGATTCCCTACCTGGCTGAAGTGGAAGTTCACCCATGATGCCCAGGACCGAACAAAATACGTGCTGTGCAACGCAGATGAGGGAGATCCCGGTGCATTCATGGACAGGAGCGTGCTGGAAGGTGATCCCCACTGCATTATTGAAGGTATGGCTATTGCTGCATATACCGTGGGGGCTTCCCAGGGGTATGTCTATGTCAGGGCTGAATATCCCCTGGCAATAGCTCGGCTCCAGAAGGCCATTGAACAGGCCCGTTCCTGGGGTTTTCTGGGAAAACCGGTCCTCGGTACTAAGTTTTCCTTCGATCTTGAAATACGCATGGGGTCCGGAGCCTTTGTCTGCGGTGAGGAAACTGCACTGATCAACTCGATTGAGGGAAAACGCGGCGAACCGAGACCTCGCCCGCCCTTTCCTGCACAGCAGGGACTGTGGGGCAAGCCGACGCTTCTCAATAATGTTGAGACCTATGCGAATGTTGCCCAAATCATTTCCGAGGGAGCTTCGTGGTATGCGGGATTTGGAACTGACACCAGCAAGGGAACTAAGGTGTTTGCCCTTGCCGGCGCCATCAACAATACCGGTCTTGTGGAAGTCCCCATCGGTACAA
This sequence comes from Spirochaetaceae bacterium, assembly GCA_003557605.1. Taxonomy (GTDB): domain Bacteria; phylum Spirochaetota; class Spirochaetia; order PWKH01; family PWKH01; genus PWKH01. The sequence goes on along the minus strand of PWNW01000177.1, from coordinate 166 downwards.
CCCTGGGCGACCTGATCTATGATGTGGGCGGAGGCATTAAGAACGGAAGAGAATATAAGGCTGCGCAGATCGGAGGGCCTTCAGGCGGCTGTATTCCGAAGCAGCATCTGAACGTGCATCTGGACTATGATCCGCTGATCGAACTGGGAAGCATCATGGGTTCAGG
>PWNW01000059.1 GCA_003557605.1 Spirochaetaceae bacterium | reverse complement strand
CAATTCATACCAGGAGGAACCTTGATCCAGGTTAAATATAAATGGTTTGTACAATTATTTTTGGCATTGCACTTGCATGTTTAATAAGTGGTGTATTTCTGGCCAAAATATATCAAAATAATATGTGACAGATGCGGCAAATTTGATATATTATATTAACATGGCCCGGACTACTTAATTATTTCATAGCATAAACACTAATTTAAAAGAAATTTCTTATAGTAAGGTTTAGATAACCAGAGCAACCTATTTTAGAAAACCAATTAATTGAAAGGAGCGGATTTTACTTGAAAGCACTGTTTTTTCATGCAGAAAAATGTATCGGCTGTAAGTTGTGCCACCTGGCCTGCACGGCCCAAAACGAGGGAGAGTTCAACCCCCGCCTGGCACGACTGAAAATCACTTCCCGCTATGACCGGGAAGGATTGGTTGTAAAAGGGCAGACCTGCGATTTATGTATGAGTTGCGTTGAAGCCTGCCCGGTAGATGCAATTGTCGAAAAAAATGGAAGGCTGTCCTTTAAGGAAGACCTATGCACTGATTGTGCGCTCTGTGTTGATGTTTGTCCTAACAAGGTAATCGTCAAAAAAGAAAAAGGCATTGGCGTATGCGTTCAGTGCCGCAGCTGTGCTAACTGGTGCCCGACAGAAGCGCTGACTTTTGAGGAGGTGAGCAAATAATGGCATATACTGGTAAAGTATTAAGGATTAATTTAACAACCGGGAAAGCAAAAACAGAACCACTGAATGAAAAGTGGGCTAAAGATTATTTAGGTGGAAAAGGTTTAAGTATTAAATATTTATATGAAGAACTGAAACCAGGTATCGACCCCCTTTCTGAAGATAATAAACTGGTTTTAATGACCGGCCCCCTGACAGGAACTATCGTCCCTAACTCGGGAAAACTGGCAGTTGCCGCAAAATCACCGGCAACCGGCACCATACTGGATTGTTCAATCGGCGGCCATTTCGCGCCACAATTGAAGTACGCCGGTTACGATGCTGTAATAATTGAAGGAAAATCTAATATTCCGGTTTACCTTTTTATTGATGATGATAAAGTTGAACTGCGCAGCGCCGCTGACCTGTGGGGCAGGGGAGCCCATGAAACAGAACATATGATCAATGACCAGCTCGGCGACGTAGTTACCCTGGCTATTGGTCAGGCCGGAGAAAACCTGCTGCCAATATCCTGCATCAGTTCTGAACTGTATCGCCAGGCCGGACGTGGCGGTATTGGAGCAGTAATGGGCAGTAAAAACCTGAAAGCCGTTTCCGTCAGGGGCAGCAAAGGTTTAAAAGCACCTGACATTCGCAAACTATCTGTAGCACTGAACAAAATTAAAAAAGAAGATACCATGACCGATGATAATATGTGGGCTTACAGTGATGGAACACCGATGATTGTAGACTTAAGCCAGGAGACAGGCATCCTGCCCACCCGCAACTTCCAGGAAGGAACTTTTGATGGATTTGAAAAAGTTAACTCCGAAGCCGTAAAAGGTGTCCTGAAAGCTAAGAAAGCATGTTTTTCATGCCCGATTGCCTGTGGCAACTATGTAGAAGATGGAAGCACCAGGGTTGAAGGACCTGAGTACGAAACGCTGGCACTGTGCAGTTCAAACTGCGGAATTGATGACCTGGAAGCCGTAATCGAATTTAACCGTCTATGCGATGATTACTGCCTTGACACAATTTCTGCCGGCAACACCGTTGCTTTTGCCATGGAAATGACCGAGAAAGGCATCCATGATTTCGGCATTCGTTTTGGCGATGTAGAAAAATATCTGCAAATGCCCGGTTTAATGGCTAACAAAGAAGGTGTAGGGGCAGAGCTATCCCAGGGTGTCAGCTTCCTCGCCGACAAGTATGGTGGCAAGGAATTCGCTATGCATGTCAAAAAACTTGAAATACCCGGTTATGAACCCCGCGGTTCATGGTCGATGGGGCTTGCATACGGCACTGCCGATCGGGGAGCATGTCACCTGAGAGCCTGGCCGGCAGCTGTTGAGGCTTTTGGCGATATTGATCCATTTACAGCAGAGGGAAAGGCAGAACTGGTTATTGATATGCAAAATGACAACTCTGTAAAATTCTCAGCTATCTTCTGTGATTTCTGGGCTTTAAGTACTGAAAGAATGGCTGAAATACTTAGCCTCGTCCTGGAACGGGAATTCACAGCGGAAGAACTGACAATCATAGGCGATCGCGTTTACTGCCTGGCACGTTTGTTCAACGAACGTGAAGGCTTTGATCGTAAAGATGACTACTTACCGGAACGTATTTTCAAGGAAAAGCTGACAACTGGTTTTACTAAAGACAAAGTGTTACCCCGGGAAGAATATGAAACCATGTTATCCGAATACTACAAAATACGCGGATGGGATGAGAATGGAAAGATAACCGCAGAAAAGAAAAAAGAGTTGAACATCTAAAGACAAAACCTCATTATCGGGTGTATAATGAGCCTTAACAAGGAGGCAGGAATATTGGGTGTCAGGCTGCAGCTTAAAGGTCCGTTGAAGAAATATACCGGAACCGGGGAAGAAACTGTTGAAGTCAAGCCAGAGCAGTTGCCCTGTACTGCAGCGAAACTGCTGCAAGAGCTTGGTGTTCCTGCCTCCGCTATCTCTTTTATAACTGTAAATGAAGAAAAAAAGGGACTTGATTCCGCCCTGAACGGGGGTGAATCCATCGTCGTATACCCGCGCGTGGCCGGGGGATAGACGCCTAAATAATCTTCATGTATTCACATCATAAGGGAGGCTTAAATATTAGTGGGCGAAGACAGCATTCTTGAGGTATTTTCAACGGCGAATTGGATTCTTTTATTTCTTGGAATTTACATGGTTGTAATTATCGGGCTCGGTGTTTTTTATAGCAGGAACGTTCATGAATCTGACGATCTCTGTGTGGCTGGCCGTAAATTAAGTTTTATCTTCATGGTGCCCTCTATCATTGCTACCTGGATCTGCGCCGGAGCAATGATGGGAGCTGCAGGTTACGCATTGCTTTACGGTATGCAGGGTATTATTTTCGATCCATGGGCACCTGCCCTCTGCATGGTAATTATTGGTATTTTATTTGCTTTCAGAATGCGTAAAGCAAAATATACTACGGTAACCGACTTCTTTAATCATCGCTACGGCTACTTAAGTGGAATGCTCTACACAATCATCCAGATTTTAT
>PWNW01000198.1 GCA_003557605.1 Spirochaetaceae bacterium | reverse complement strand
TCATTTATCAAGGAAGAAGAGATCCGTGTCGCAATTATTGCAGTATCAGAGCAGTCTTCGACTGAGGTGTTCAATCGCCTGAGAAATGCCGGAATTAAGGGGATACTCAACTTTACGCCTGTGGAGCTCAAAGTTACCCGCCCCGCTGAATCCGCTCCCCTGATCATCAGCAACGTGAATATCGCCTTGGAGCTTGAGCATATTTTCTATGAGATAAATATTGCTGAAAACAGCAGAATTTCCCTTCAGGAAGATCAGTAGCCGTCCATCACCTTCCCATGAATGATCATGGGAAGGTGATCTGAAATCCCGGTGCGTGCAAACAGATTCCAAGATTTCGGGCCTCCGAACTCATCCAGCAGACCTTCAGTGACAATCCACGACCTGCAGTATTCAAGACCTTCACCGGAAAAGAAGTTCTCACATACCATCAGATGGTCAATAGCTTCCCAGTTTCCCCGGTACAGATAAGTGCCTTCCATGTTCAGCCCTTCCGGCTCCAGCCAAGGGGAATAAAAAATCCCCTTGGCTGAACTGACAAGATCCTTGTCAGCGGTAAGCAGAAGGCTTCGGTGATGCGGCAGGTGGTCATGATACCCATATCGGCGCAGGGCAGTCTCATAGTCATCGCTCTCCCAGGGAGTTTCGTTCAGATCCCCGCCCACAACGATATATGCATCCCGGTCTTCTCTTCTGATTTCTGCGGTCCTGTTCCTGATCACCAGGGACGATGCAGTCCTCCGCATCTGCGTTGTTTCTGCTCCGCCAATCTTTGATTTCCAGTGCCCGTTGAACACATGAAGATTTCCCCAAGGAGTGGTGAAAATCGTCTCCATCACCGGGCGGGGAGCCCGATGCGGCCCGATCTGTCCCGAATGGAATATGATCTCTTCTATAGGGAAACGGCTGATGACCCCGACCTCAATTGCTGATCCCGAAACCGAAGTTGCCGCCCGGAAGTCATATCCGGCATCACGAAGATACCACTGCACCAGGTCGTGCAGAACCCCCTCATGCTCAATCTCCTGGAACAGGATAATGTCAGGCCCTTCTCCTGGAAGTCCATTGATGACATCCCTCAGCCTGGAAAGCCTCAGATGATACCCCGCTGCATCCCAGAACCCGTTGACCGGATCATATTCGGGATATTCATCGCCGTCGCTCACCGCATCAAAGAGGTTCTCCACATTGTAGGACATGACGGTCAACGTTTGCCCCCCGGTCATGCCATCCCGCGAAAACAGGGAGTGCAGCTGGTCGCAGCCCGCAAAGACCAGCACCATCAGCCACACTGCCGCACCAAGGCGAGCTGCAGAAAACTGTTTCATAGTATCCTCCTACTAATATATATCAGCAGGACGGGGCTGTTTGATTCAAATTCTGTGAAGCTTTGCCACTCAAGGGGATCTCTGGTATACTGTCGGTCAGCTGCATCTATTCAGCTTCAAGGAGATATTCATGAAACGAGATGTCGTATCGACTAACAAAGCCCCGGCGGCGGTGGGGCCCTATTCTCAGGCTGCGGTATATAACCGCATGGTGTACTGTTCCGGACAGCTTCCCATTGATCCGGCCACTGGAAAGGCGGCAGGAGATACGATTGAAGAACTGACCCGGCAGTGCCTGAAGAACCTCAATGCGGTACTTGAGGCTGCTGGGTCCTCACTCCGTAATGTGATTAAAGTAAACATCTACCTCACCGACATGAAGGATTTTCCGGCAGTCAACCGGATCTACGGGGAGTTCTTTGAAGAACCCTATCCTGCGAGGGCCTGCATTCAGGCCGCAGCACTTCCCCTTGGGATGCCTATTGAAATTGAGGCTGTCGGAGCTGTTGCTGAATAATCAGGTTCTGTGCACCACATGGTGCACGCACTGATAGGTAAAATAGAATACTGCGATCGCATCGGAATAAACTGCGCCTTCACGGGGGCGCAGCAGATACTCAACCAGTGAGGTTTTGAGAAACTGCCAGTACCCGGTCAGTGCCGGGTCTGCATGTTCAAGGACCCTGTAGCAGAACCGGTAGAGATCATCAAATTTCTCATTGGTAAACCAGTCAACAAGTTCGGTAAAGCTCGCATAGAAATCCATGGTGTCCCGGGTGTCCTCAATGAATCCACGGACGCCTGCTCCTTTCTGCACATTGGTCAGGGCAAACAGCGCATCCAGGGAGGGGGTCATACCGCAGAGCCGGGAAACCAGGGAGTACAGCCCCTGCCTGAATACCGGAGAACGTGATTCCCAGCGTGGGGAGAACAGCCCTGCAAGATAGCTTCCCTGTTCATCCAGCAGGTGAAGGGCTGTGATGTAGTTAAGAATATCGCCAGGCTGCTGGGCCTGCTCAAACTGAGTCGTTATCTCCGGCAGATACTCAACCGCCCGATGTCTGCCGAGGGACAGGGCTGCATAGGATCGGACCCTGCTGTCAGAATCATGGAGAAGCCCGATAAGCGCTTCCCTCACCTCCGGGGTGCGGTAGGCTCCAAGGGCATATACTGCCTGATCTCGGTAAAACCTGTCCACATCCCGTGCTTCCTCAATAAGGTCCTTGGCAAGTGAGTACCTGGGATAGTGGTACAAGGTCCTGAGCATCTCGCTTTTTTCCATTGAAACTGGGCCATGTATCAGCTCACGTATTTCCCGGGTGGCAAGATCTGTATAGTTTTTTCCCAATGTGATAAGGGTGTGTTTTTTGTCTCCAGGATCCTGAGTTTTTCCAAGCCTGCCGATGGCAAAGTAGGCTCTTAAGCTGTCAAGGGAAAACAGCAGCGCCATGGTCTGCCTGGGAGTGTAGCTTCCCTGATCCTTTAAGGACGCGCAGATGATCATCCTGACACCATGGAGCAGAACCGCAAAGAGAAATGTAAGCCCGTAGGTATTGAGCATTGGAAGGGTGATCCCGGCACGTACCGTAAGCAGCTGTCCTCCGATCATCCCAAGGGAGAACGTAAAAAAAGCAGTGACAAAGTTCACCATAGAATTAAAGACAATCGGGTTGGATTCCGGCATCCGGGAGACCAGCAGCCGGGAAGTAAGATTATTTCCCGCCCCGTTGACGAACATGGTTATTCCACCGAGCAGCATAAATACCGGTATGACTGAATCTTCACCAACCATCGCCCATCCCGTCATGGAGAGCATACCGAGAACCGACACCCCCAGCAGCAGCGGTCGGCTGCCTACCCGG
>PWNW01000201.1 GCA_003557605.1 Spirochaetaceae bacterium | reverse complement strand
GGTTCAGTTCATCCCTGCAGGCCCTGCAGAGATTGCTGTCATGATAGAGAAATGCTGCGGTATCAAGCCGTTCACTGCAGGTGGGGCATCGGAATCTGAAGATCAGCAGTTTTGTTCGTATCAGGTATCCGACTCCAATGGTGATTATAAGGGCAATCAGAGCTGTCCATTGAGGAAGCCCTGTTGAAAGAATTACCACAAACAGGATATTCGCCAGCAGGATCAGCATGGCGAAATATAACGTCGCCCTGCGTTTGTTCTGTCCGGTTGCCATATGCTTTCGCTGAAACATATTCAAGATCAGCACGGCAATAAGCACCCAGTGTATTTCTGAATTTATTCGTTCCAATATCATATCGAGAGAGTAATGTGAGAACCCCGTATGGTCAAGCCGCTGAGCAACTCTATCGCCCTGAAAACAGATGAATCAGATGCTACCCCGAAGCGTTTCTGCAAGGTTTTTCGGTGACAGACCAAACTGATCAAGCATCTGCTCATAGGTTGCAGAATGAATATAGTGGGGTCTTCCTGTGCTGTCAGATGTATTTACTGCAAGGCAGACAGTGGTTCGGGACGGCTTGGCAAATACTGCTTTTCTGAACTCATTCCACAGATACCCGTTATTCTGTTCAGCAAAGAGCATTGTCATGCCGGAATCATAGAGCTCCAGCAGCAGGTCCGTATCAAGGGACGGCATATCGACAACGCTTACCTCCAGCTGATCATTCTCTTCAAGCAGGCGGGATGCTTCAACTGCTTCAAAGACCCCCCTTCCGCTTGAGATGATTACTGCCTGTGCCTTGCTCTTCTGTACCGCATAATAGCCTTTCCCGTACTCAAAATTCACCACTTCAGGATATATTACAGCAGACGGGGCGCGCATGATGCGGATGTACAGAAGCCCCTTGTTTCCTTCCATTACCCATTTGAGGATACCGATCAGCTGATTTGGGCAAGAAACGTCAATGATTCTTATGCTCCCAATCTCATTAATGATCATGATGTCGTCATTGCCCATATGGGTAGCTCCATTGGTCCTGGTCTCAAGGTTCGGAGCTGTCGCCAAAAACGTAAGATCAAGTCCGTGGCCTTTTGACAGCCATCCGTCGGGCAGTTCGATAGCCTCCAGCCGTTCCTGCTGGCTGATGGCAATACGTCTGAGAACCTTAATATCAAAAAAGGGGCAGAAGGTGCTTACCCAGGTCTGGTATCCCAGGGATGCAAAGGCCTCACCGATATTCATCATGTTTGCTTCAGCTATTCCTACGTTCAAAGCCCGATGACGGTCCACATGGCCGACACCGCTCTGCAGCCCGCTGGTGGTTGCAAGATCAGCATCAATTGATGCAATTCGGGCATCGCGGGCATATTCCTTCATACAGGAGGTGATTATTTCGCTGGCGCTGTATGATGCTTCAGGGTTCAGCACCGGAAGCTGAACATCAATGTGTATGCGCTTATCCCGCTGGGGTGCTCTTTTGAGCTTCACTTCCGGTTCAGCTGGTTTTACGGAATCAGCAATGATCAGGTTCATCCGTTTTGCAGCATCTTGAATGAACTCTGTCAGGCCGTTGTCCTCCCTGTTTCGGTCAAGCAGTTCAAGCAGCTGAGCCTCTCTCCAGCCTCTGCGCTGTTTCTGCAGAGCAGCCTCCTGTGATGCCAGCTTGTCGCTGAGAGTTATCTTGTGGTTGGTGAAATATTGAGAAAAGGCACCGTACCCTTTTTCGGTATTGGAGATAATCACTGTAGGCCGGCCAGTTCGGGGAGCCTCCTTGAATTCCTGAAGGGCATCCAATAGCTGGCCGTACTGCATACCGTCAACAGAAACTACCTTCCACCCGAATCCGCTGAACTGGTCTTCTGCCCGGTCCATCGGAAGTATCATCGCATCTGATCGGTCAAGCTGGCCGTGGTTTTTGTCAATGATGAAGCACAGATTGTCAAGGCGTTTATGTGCTGCATACATGACAGCTTCCCATACGATACCTTCCTGCAGTTCTCCATCTCCCAAAAGACTATATACATCGAAGGGAGTATTCAGCTTGCCTGCAGCAGCAAAACCCTGGGCTGCGCAGCATCCCTGCCCCAGAGGTCCGGTAGAAACATGCACTCCTGGAAGTATCGGTCCGGGATGTCCGTTCAGGAGACTTTCTGCTGACCGGGAGTTTTTCAGCATCTCCATGCTGAAATATCCCAAATCAGCATATATGGATGCCATAGCAGCCACTGCATGCCCTTTGCTCAGCACAAAAATATCCTGGCCGTCTGCGGTGGGATCGTCAACACGGTAATTCATGAACCCGCCGTAGAACAAGGCAGTCAGGGGAATAACTGCGGAGAACGCACCACCAGAATGAATTCCCTGGTCCACCGCTGTACGGCCCTGCTCAACAGTTAAAATCCGTATATCCGAATCCTTAATCTGAAGGAGCTGTATAAGCGCCTCCCGTTCTGATCTTTTCAGCATGAGCATTCCTCCTGGACAGTTCTGTCCGCAGCTTTCTATATCTTTCCCTAATCAGGGTTAGGTGCTATTACTGCCTTGGAAATTTGTTCTTTGTCAACCGCAGCAAAGGCTTCATGAATCTTTGAAAGCGGAAAGATGTTTCCTGCGAAGTACGATGCTGGAAGCTTCCCTGATGTAATAAGTTCCAGAACCTGACGGTTTTGAGCTGCAGTTGAAGCATGGGCTCCGAAAACCGATATCTCCTTATAGTGTATCTGGTTGCTGTCAATAAATCCGGTTGAATCACCTGGCAGGCCCCCGAAGAGGCTGATGCGTCCGCGCTTTGCAGCGATGTTCAATGCATCCCTCTGGGCACTGCCTGCAGAACAGGCAGTGATGGCTACGTCAGCGCCGTTTCCGCCTGTTTCATCCCAAATTATCTCCTTCAGCGGTTCATGCAATGAATTGATTCCAATCAAGTCGGGAAGAAGTTCCTTTGCATGGGCAATTCGCCGGTCCTGCACGTCAATCATGAACACCTTTTTTGCTCCCTGATGATACGCAAGCCAGGCATGCATGGTACCGATGAATCCTGATCCGAACACAGCGACAATATCCTCATCTCCAATATGCAGATACTGCTGAGCATTAACAATGCATGCAATCGGTTCAGCAAGAACTGCTTCAAATGGCGAGATGGAAGCAGAGACTGGGGTTACATGATCTCTGAGAAATGCCTCTACCGGGATT
>PWNW01000361.1 GCA_003557605.1 Spirochaetaceae bacterium | reverse complement strand
TGAGAATTCAGATGAGGGAAGATATCCTGGACATCCAGCGTGAACTTGGAATTACTGCTGTGTACGTGACCCATGATCAGGAGGAAGCTCTGGTGATTTCTGATCGGATTGCGGTGATGAATCTGGGAAAGGTGCAGCAGATCGGTACCCCATGGGAAATATACCGGGACCCGGTGAATGAGTTTGTTGCCACCTTTGTGGGGAGCATGAATGTGTTTGCCGCTCCAGAATTCATGAAAGTGCTCAAAAACCAGGCGCGGAAACTGATGCCTGCTGCTGAGGGGAAGAAGCCTGAGGAGTACCGTGCAGCATTCCGTCCTGAAGACGTCAGGATCCTTGCCCCGAATCATGAGCTTCCTGCAGGTTCGGTATCCTTTACAGGGCATGTTGAGAAGGCATTGTACCTGGGTTCAGATGTAATCTATAAGCTGAAGATCAGTGACGACATTTCGCTGACAGTGAACGAATACATTTCGGAACGTTCAGATTTTCGTGATGAGCACACCAATGTCACCGCCTATGTCCCCAGCAGCAAAGTGCTCCTTTTCGACTCCCGGGATGGCGGACGTCTCCGGACAGGAGGGTAATATGCTCAACTGGCTGCGAAAAAACGGATTCTGGGCTGCTGTAGTTTTCGGCGGATTTGCCATATTTCTCATCCTGATATTCCTGCCTGTGGCAAATATCGTCCGTGAGAGCTTCCATGATGCCAGGACCAATGAGTTCGGACTTGGGAACTATATCACCTTTTTTACCACTACGTATTACTTGAGGGCTCTGCTTAACAGCTTTGTGGTTTCAATCGGCGGGACCCTCGGTGCAATTGTACTGGGCGTTCCTCTGGCATTTTTTACCACCCGCTATCGGATTCGGGGGGGTGCGGTGCTCTCAACCCTGGCTACCCTGGCGCTGCTCACTCCTCCGTTTCTCGGTGCTTATGCATGGATCGTGATGCTCGGGCGCAACGGATTTGTCCGGCAGATACTGATGACCATAGGAATTGATTTTCCCACAATATACGGGCCCTTGGGGATTATCATAGTGTTTACGCTGCAGTTTTATCCCTTTGTCTATCTTTTAACATCCAGCGGTCTGCAGACCGTTGACCGTTCCCTGGAGGAGGCTGCAGAGAGCCTCGGTGCACGGCCATTCAAGAAGTTCTTCCGAGTCACCATGCCGCTGGTCATCCCATCTATCACATCCGGAGCACTGCTGGCCTTCATGCTTTCTCTGGCGAACTTCGGAACTCCCATGATAATCGGTGCCAGATACCGGGTTCTGCCCACCATGGCCTACAACATGTATACCAGCGAGGTTGCAACCCGTCCGGCAATGGCTTCCACCATCAGCATCATACTGGTCTTTGTTGCCAGCCTGGCAATATTCTTTCAGCGCTATGCTGCCAACAGGCGGAAGTATACCAGTCTGCTGCTCAACAGACCGGTGGTCCATCGGCTCAAGGGTATGAAAAACTTCCTGGCCCATGCAGTATCATACCTGATTGTTGCCCTCAGCACACTTCCCATTGTGGTGGTAGTGGTGTTTGCCTTCCGTAATACCAGCGGCCCGGTCTTTACCGAAGGCTTCGGCCTCGACAGTTTCCGGAGGGTTATTTACGATGTGCCCCAAGCTATCACCAACAGTCTGATTTTTTCGATTAGTGCAGTGTTCTTTATTATCATTGCGGGAACCCTGTTGGGATTTGTGATCAGCAGGAAGCGCACCACCGTGACCGGTGTTCTGGATACTTTGCTGATGAGCCCCTACATTCTGCCTGGAACGGTGCTGGGAATCGGGTTTATTACCACCTTCAATAGACAGCCCTTCATGCTCTACGGAACAGCAACAATTATGGTGCTGGCATACTTCATCCGGAGGCTTCCGTATTCCGTACGGTCTGCGGTTTCAATACTCCAGCAGCTTGATCCTGCACTGGAGGAGGCAGGCATCAGTCTTGGAGCACCCCCTGCACGGGCGTTTAGAAAGATAGCCCTGCCGCTGATGCTTCCCGGTATTATTTCAGGAGGCATACTCAGCTGGATTACCTCAATCAATGAACTGTCTTCTTCAATACTGCTTTATGTAGGCGGAACGATCACCATGCCGATTCGAATCTACATTTCCGTAATGGACGGCTACTTCGGCCCTGGCTCAGCCATGGCCACCATCCTGCTGGCTGCTACGGGACTGGCGCTGTTTGTGATGAATCTTTTCGGTGACAGTAAAAGAAATATTGTGTAGCAATCATAAGCGGTTTCCCGGAAGCTTATTCATCCGGGAAACCGCAGTTACAACTACTATGCTGCCTGAATATGTGTAAATAACCTGTGCAGCATCAATCAAAGAGGAACCAATCAATGAATACATCAGGAATTACCACAATAGCTTGCGACTACGGGGGGGTGCTTGCGCAGTCGATAGACAGAACCTATATGTGCCATATGGCCGAGGAAGCGGGGGCTGATCAAGATAAGTTTTTTACCTCCCTATGGAAATACCGTCATGACTATGACTTAGGAGCCCTTGATGCAGCAGCCTACTGGCAGATGGTATGCGAGGGGGCAGGGGGGCGATGGCCGAAGGAATCATCAGCGCAGCAGGAACTCATTGAGGTCCTGATGCATCTTGATACCATAGCATGGGCGATTGTTAACCCGGGAATGCTGCGCTGGCTCGTTACGCTTCGTCGGGAAGGATACAGGCGCATTATCATTTCAAATATGGCTGTGGAAACCTTTGACATGCTTGTGAAGGACCATGTGCTGATGCACTACTTTGAAGATGCCGTTGTTTCCGGCCGAATCCGGATTAACAAGCCTGACCGGGAAATCTTTGAAGAGGCTGCCCGGAGGGCAGATGCGGAGATGGATCAAATACTTTTCATTGATGATTTACCGCGCAATGTTGAAGGAGCCCGGGAAGCGGGAATGCATGCGCTGCAGTTCACCGGTACAGGGGACCTGGAGAAGGCTCTGCGGGAGCAGTTTCCCGACATACCGCGTCAAGGGCTGAACTGCCATTGATCGTGACCTCAGTTGATGATTGAAGTATCCGGCAGTTCATACTATGATACGGTAACTGCTGCTGTAATTCCTGGTATATCAGGGAAGGAAAAACAGATATGAAACTGCTGATACTTCTTGCCGTTCTGCTTGTTATGCCC
>PWNW01000027.1 GCA_003557605.1 Spirochaetaceae bacterium | reverse complement strand
GCATCACGGTCTTTCCCTCCACAGAAAAATCCCTGAGCATGAATACGGCAAAATCCTCGGCAGAAGCAACCGGAAGCTTCGCCATGATGTAGAATGCTCCCCGGGGCTTTCGGCAGACAACTCCAGGCAGGGAGCTCAGGGAGCTGAACACCCGGTCCCTGCGTCTGGTATACTCATCAGTCACCTGCTGAAAAAACTCCTGGTCAAGTGTTACAGCCGCCTCTGCAGCAATCTGTTCAATTGTCGGGGGACAGAGCCTGGCTTGGGCCATTTTGAGCACCTGGGCCAGCAGCTCATGGTTTCTGGAGATCAATGCCCCGATCCGGGCACCGCAGGCGCTGTATCGCTTCGAAACGCTGTCAACAACTATGGCCAGCTCCTCTGTTCCCGGCAAAGAGAGCAGGCTGGTATGCACCTCTCCGTCGTAGACAAACTCCCGGTACACCTCGTCGGCAATAAGAAACAGGTCATGCTTCCGGGCAATTTCTGCAAGCTCCTCAAGGGCTTCTCTGGTATAGACCGCTCCGGTGGGGTTGTTTGGGTTGCAGATCATGATAGCCCGGGTACGTTCAGTTACCGCTGCCTCAAATGCCTTTGCTTCAGGGAGAGCAAACCCGTCTTCGATGGAGGTGCGCACCGGAACCAGTGAGACCCCTGCCATGCCCGCAAATCCGTTCACATTTGCGTAGTAGGGTTCAGGGACGATCACTTCGTCTCCGTCATCGCAGACCGCCATAACGGCAAACAGGAGCGCTTCACTCCCCGCTGTTGTCACCAGGATATCTGACGGAGAGAGGTCAATTCCGTTTGCCCGATAGTATGAGGGAAGGGCTTCCCGGTATGAACTCAGCCCCTCTGAAGGCCCGTAGGCTATTACATCAACAGAAATATTCTTCACTGCGTCAAGCACCTGTTTCGGTGTCTGGATATCTGGCTGCCCGATATTGAGGTGGTACACCGAGATTCCCCGACGCTTTGCTTCCTCCGCATGGGGAACCAGCTTTCTAATTGGTGATTCAGGCATCCGGGTGATTCTGTCTGAAAACTTCATCGCGCACCTCCTGAGTGTGACTGCTGATATGCCTGTTAACGTACCAGAGACCGGAGGGTGTTGCAAGATCAAGATGTGCACCGTTTCACTTCTTTTTCCTCTGCAGTCGTGGTACCATAGTGGGAATACTTGACGCCAGGAGCACACCTATGAAGGATATAACCGTAACCTTGGGAACAGCCAGAACCGTCCAGGTCCCCTTCGGGACCAGAGCTTCCCATGTTCTGAGAGAATATGCGCCCTACACCATTGACCATACCAGGTACAGCGACAATCCGGTGATTGCCATTACGGTGAACAACGAACTCTCCAGTTTTTCCGTCCCTCTGGAATTCAGCTGCACCTTGGAGCCGGTGCACCTGTTCAGTGAGCTCGGCAGAAGGATCTACCGCCACAGTCTCTGCTTTCTCCTTGCCATGGCAGGCAGCAGGGTGTTTCCCGGAGAAAAACTGCTGGTGGGGCATGCCCTGGGTGACGGATACTACTACACCTTCGAGAATGATATGCCCGTAACCGGGGAGACTATCACAAAACTGAAAAAAACTATGCAGGGCCTTGCCGATGAGGCCCTTCCGATCGTCAGGGAGTTTCTTCCCTACCAGCATGCGGTGAAGCTTCTTGAGGAGAACAACCTGCATGAAGCTTCACTGCTGCTTTCATTCACCAACCGTCCGAAGATTCCGGTGTACACCTGCGAAGAATATGTTGATGTTTCCTACGAGCCGCTGCTGGACAACACAAGACTGCTTGAGCACTTTGACCTGCAGGCATACGGCGGAGAATCGGGGATGCTGCTGCGCTACCCACGCCAGGATTCCATGCAGGGGATTGCCCCCTTCAAGGACAACCCTACGCTGTTTTCGGTATTCCAGGAATACAAGCAGTGGGGGATTATTCTCGGGGTCCATAATGTGGGCAAGCTGTCATCACTGATCGAACAGCGCAGGATCAAGCCGTTTATCCACGTGTCTGAATCACTGCATGACAAGAAAATATCTCGGATTGCCGACCAGATCTTCGAAAAACGAGGGCCCACCAAAGCAGTTTTCATAGCCGGGCCATCCTCATCGGGAAAAACTACCTTTACCAAAAAACTTGGGGTGCAGCTGAAGGTGCTGGGCTTTGATCCCATCATGATTTCCCTTGACGACTACTACCTTCCGAAGCATGAGGTCCCCCTTGATGATGAGGGAAGGCCCGACCTGGAATCTTTACGGGCCCTTGATGTAAAGCAGCTCAATGAAGACCTGGTCAGGCTGTTTCGGGGAGAGACTGTGGACATACCGAGATACGACTTCACCATCGGAAACAGAAAACCCCAGGGCAAAGCCCTCTGCCTGAAGGACTCCTCCATGCTTATCATGGAGGGGATTCATGGTCTCAATCCGGAACTGACCCCCCTGATCCCACCGAAGCAGAAATTTCAGATCTATATTTCTGCCCTGACACAGCTGAACCTTGATGACCATAACAGAATATCCACAACGGACAACCGGATCATCCGGAGAATGGTTCGGGACCATCAGTTCCGGGGCACTGACCCGAGAAAGACCATCGATATGTGGAGCTCCGTTCACCGGGGTGAAAAGCACTATATTTTCCCCTACCAGAACAATGCCGATGCGGTATTCAATTCCGCCCTGGATTATGAACTGTCGGTGCTCAAACCCTATGCGGAACCTCTGCTGAAAACGGTGAAACCCTACCACAAGGAGTTCACCCAGGCACGACGGCTGCTGGCGTTTTTAGAGCATTTCTATCCCATACCGTCCCACTTTGTTCCGGAACATTCAATCCTGAGGGAATTTATCGGGGAGAGCGCATATTACGAAGGGTAGCCCAGTGCCCTGTGATGGTGGGGTGCTTGAGGGCACGCCGCAGCATTTCCATATACTCTTCCCGGGATACCAGGGATGCTCCGAGGCTCTCCAGGTGGGGAGTGTACATCTGACAGTCAATCATATGGAATCCCAGTTCCAGCAGGCGGTCATGGAGCACATAGAAGCAGAGCTTTGAGCTGTCTGGAACATGGGAGAACATTGATTCACCGAAAAACGCTCTTCCCAGGGAAACCCCGTAGAGGCCTCCTGCAAGGTCTGCTCCGTCCCATGCCTCAATGCTGTGGGCATATCCCTCATGGTGAAGCCTTGTATAGGCTTCAATCATTCT
>PWNW01000331.1 GCA_003557605.1 Spirochaetaceae bacterium | reverse complement strand
GAGTTTGCCAGGTGGAAGGAGCGGGCATTGGAACTGGGTTTTTCCTGGGTTATATCTGAACCCTTTGCCAGAAGCAGCTATCATGCTGACGAATAGCCGGGTTTCCTTGCTATTGGAAGATTTGGCTGGTATGATGGGATGAATAAAAAAATGTTGATGGAGGATTGTATGAGTTGGTTTGATACCGCAGTTTCAATTGAGATTGAAGGAGAAAATTTTTACCGGGACCTTGCAAAAAACGCTGCAGGAGAAGGGATGCGCAAGATATTCACAATGCTTGCAGATGATGAACTGAAGCACAAGGCAGTATTCGAGGCAATGAAGGACAGCAAGTCAGCAGAATATGAGGCCTCTGCATCACCGGAGGAGGTGAAGCAGGTGTTTAGATCCTTTGCAAAGCAGGATTTTCTCAATGAGCAGAAGCATGCAAAGCTGTACCGAAAGGCCAGGGAAGTTGAAAAAAAGTCCGTCGATTTTTATTCCGCACAGCTGGATGATCTCACTGATGAGAACCAGAAGGATGCGCTTGAAAAGATTATCAAGGAGGAGGAGTCGCATTTCCGGCTGATTGACAGCATCATGGTGCTGGTTGAACGCCCGGAATCCTGGGTTGAGGATGCTGAATTCGGTCTTCGTGAGGAATACTGACAGCATCTGACCGGGGACTGGAAGGGGTATGAAAAAAAAGACTCAACGGGTGATGACCCTGGTGCTGATACTGCTTATCGCAGCAGTAGCGGCAAACCGGTTCATCATTCAGCCTCTGAACCGGCTAATATCTACCACCTATTATCCCGTATCCTATGAGGAAATTCCTGAGGAATCGGTGACCGTAGAAACCCCTGAGGTGTATGAACTGATGTACATCCTTGCATACCTCGGGGGATACGGCGGTCTCGGGGTGCGAAGTGAAGCATACCTGGAGGATGTACAGCAGTGGTTTTCCGGTATGGAACACCACCGTGCTGTTTCCATGATCAGGGAATTCTTCAGCAGAGGATCTCTCTATGACCTGGGGTTTTCCTTTGCCCTCGGAATTGATGACGGGAGCCTGTACAGCAGGGGAAACTACAGCGTAGAAGAGATTTTTGAGGCCCGCAGCCTGGCGTTCGAGACCATAGAAAACTTCATCGAAGAGAGCCGATACGAAGAGTTCTATCAGAAGCATCATGATTTCTATCACCAGATGCATGCCCAGTTTCTGGGGATTGTCCCCCTTGATGATGTCAGGCAATGGCTTGAACAGCACTTTTCTGCACGCCATGACCTCTATCGGGTGCTTATCAGCCCCATGGCTTCGTCAAAGCAGTATGCCTATCTGTTTCGCGACTGGTGGAGACGGGTGCATGAGATCATAGTCGCACTTCCCCCGGTTCACCCCCAGCTTATTGGAGAGCATGAACAGGATCGCATCACCTATGAAGAGATGGAGGCCCTTGCATCCCTTGAGGCATTTACGGAACTTGCCTACGGGTATGCTGGGCCTGCAACAGACGGATTCATCAACCGTGCGGGAATTCAGGAAGTGTTTTCCCATGAGGTAACTTGGTTTACCGGGGTGGGCTACGGACTGCCCACCCAGGTGTTTAACGAATATCTTGTCTGGACCGCATACATTCTCTACTGCGAGGACCGATATTCCCCAAAAACCGTAGAGATGATTCACTCCGCAGTCTCAGAGATCATGAAAAGAAGGGGATTTGTCATATTCGATGAGTTTGCCTTGGAGGTCCTTGACCTTCGCCGAAACCATGGGGATGATTTTTCCCTGGAGAAGTCCTATTCCGACATGCTTGCGGCAGCCAGGAGAATCAGCACAGAGGAGAATCAGCCGTGATGGAAATAGATCTTCTCAGACTGCCGGAGGACCGGGAGGAGCTCTGCAGGACTGCCGCTGATGCATGGGAAGGAAGGAGTGCAGCCTCCGGACTGCCCGGAGACCTGTTCATTATGCCATTTGCCGAACATCCCTCATCCCTGTGCAGGGTGCTCAGGGGACCTGACGGCATAGCAGGCTGTATTGCCGGGACTGAAAACATCGCCAAGTATGTTTGGTGGTACAATACCCGGTGGATTGAAGTGCTTCAGCAGCGGTACGGTGAGGTATTGGAAGAGGGGGGTGTGGAGCTTGACGAGAAGCAGGTGCCGTCCTTCGCCGAAGCATACCCCGCCTCTGCGCAGGTGTACATCGCCCCGAAAGCACGGAGAAACGGGTACGCAAAGCGGCTGGTCCTTGAATTTTCCCGGCTGCTTAGTGAAAAGGGCATACCGGGATGGTACATGGAAGTCCCCGGTCACTGCACCGAAACCATGGATTTCTGCAGTGCCCTGGGGTTCTCCCTGATTGCCTGGAAAAGGGGAGTACGGTTTTTCGGTAAGCAGCTACCGTCCGGTATCCAGTGAAAACGGCCAGCGGTGTATTCCCCCGAAATCCACGATCTGCTCAAATCCCATATTGTTAAGAGTCCTGCGCGCCTGGGCCGACCGTGCTCCGCTTCTGCAGTACACAATAACCAGCGAATCAGCAGGCACATCTGGAGGAGCCGAGGCGATCCGGTCAACAGGAATGTTCACTGCCCCGGGAATATGACCGCCCCTGAACTCCTCAGGGGTCCGTACATCAATGAGTATGTGGGGATTATTCTGACCTTCAATGAGCATTCTGAGGGTCTCAGGGTCCCGGTAGTCCGGCCCTCCGCTTTCCCGTGATCCCCCTGCGTAAAGCAGCAGGGCTGCTGATGCGAGCACCAGGACTGCAATGATTACTATAATTCTCATAGAATAAACATACCAAGGGGATATGCCGAGCGTCCAGCTGTTTTTAGAAAAACCGCAGAAACAGTAATGAGCCCTGCACCAGCAGCACAATAAGCAGCAGTTCCAGGTTGAGGTTCCTGTACACACTCTTTCTCTCCAGGTTCTGCAGGAGGGTGAAGCGGGAGTATATGCGCCGTGCTGCAGCAAGTGCCGCAGCTGCAGCTGCTGCCTCGGCTGCCAGGCTGAAGTCCAGCTGAAGTGATGCCAGGTCCCAGGTAAACAGCGCCCATGCGGCAGCTGCACTCAGCAGGAGTGCTGAAATGACCGTTTCAGAACCATCTAAGATGTCGTGGTTGATATTGTAGACGATGGTTTTGATGTCGCCTTTTGCGGGTGCTGATACGACGACTTTACGAGCGCCTGCGGTGAGGTGTTTCCCTGCGGATTCTTGTGATGTGAAGAACCCTGTGCATTCTGCGACAACGTC
>PWNW01000233.1 GCA_003557605.1 Spirochaetaceae bacterium | reverse complement strand
GTCACCGCAGGGCCAATACTGAAGCCTCCTATACCTTCCATGGAAGGGACGTCTATGCCTATACCGGGGCCAAGCTGGCTTCCGGGGTGATTTCCTTTGAAGATGTGGGCGAGCCCCTGGATCCGAGGGGGACACTGCTGCTTCCGGTCACCGAGACGGTCCTTGATGACGGGAGGATCTCAGGGACCGTGGATGTGCTGGACGTGCGCTTCGGAAGCCTGTGGACCAGCATTGAGCGTGAATCCTTCCTGAAGCTCGGAGCCTCCTTCGGGGACAAGATAGAGGTGAGCATCCAAAGGGACGACATGCTTGTCTACCAGAACACCATTGTCTACGGAAAAAGCTTCGCCGATGTGCGCATCGGAGAGGCCTTGGTATATACCAATTCCATCTACCGGATGGGAATCGCCATCAATCAGGGGAGCTTTGCAAAGGCTTACAACATCGGTACCGGGCGGCAGTGGAAGGTCTCCATGAGAAAAGCTGGAGGAGGCTGTTAGTGAACAGAGAGATGGTCATGCCGATTGTATTCGGTGTAATTATCATAGCCCTGGCGGCGGGATACGCGCTTCTGCTGATCCTGGTCCCGCTTCCCATGATAATCAAGGTGCTGGCTGCGCTGATGCTGGTCATCACCGCAGCGCTGATGATCTATGTATTGATTGAGAGAAATCGTGAGATCAATGAGGAGAGCAAGGATGATCTTAGTAAATACTGACTACATTACCGGAAAGGAACTTGAAATCCTTTCCATCGTCAAGGGGTCCACTATCAGGGCAAAGCACCTGGGCAAGGACATTATTTCCGGGTTCAAGATGATCGCCGGAGGTGAGCTGAAGGACTACCATGCCATGATCAACGAAGCCCGGGCCATCGCCACCAAGCGCATGGTGGAGGAGGCTGAAGCGCTGCAGGCTGATGCGGTGGTGAATATTAGGTATGCAACCAGCACCGTAGCCCAGGGAGCAGCGGAGGTGCTGGTCTACGGCACCGCCGTGAAGTTCAAGAAGCAGGCGTAATGAAGGCTGCATTATTACTGTGTTCTCTGCTGTTCCTGCAGTCACTCCTGCTGTGTGGGGGGACCTTTGCGGAGGTGGATGCACGTACCCCGGGGGGCGACAGGTTCCAGTTTCCCCATGATGCCCTGGGTGAACAGCCGGTGCTCTTCGCCCTGGCCATGGGCACCACCCAGAGCAGCGGGGAGCTCCAGCAGGAGCAGCTGCTCCAGTGGCACCGGCATCTCATGGAATCACCTCTGCTGCTCAGGGGAACGGAGATATACCATTTCCCGGTGATCGGTTCAGCTCCCCGACTGGTGAGGGGACTTATCAGGAGGGGGATCGGCAGGAGCTATTCTGACGACGTCTCACCTGACCGTGCCGCAGTGCTCTTTGTCAGCGATGAGCACGCCTTTGCCCGGCAGGCGGGCATTCCCCTTGATGAGCAGCCCACCCTGGCCCTGGTGCTTCCCTCTGGTGAGATAGCAGGATACGTCAAGGGACCGCTTGGTGACCAGAACCTGCAGGAACTGCAGGATCTGTTAGATCAGCATCGGTAATGCTTCTTTGAATTGTAATCCGGGAACAATGTATGTATCTAGGTCGGGAAGGTGTGCACCCGCTTGACCCTGATGCGTTTCACGCAATGGGAACGGAAAATGGAAATCTTTCCCCCGGAGAAACGATATGACCAGGGAATATTTTTCATCTGGAGCAAATCAATGAACAGTGCAGCGAACAGATATAATCCCGATTATGTCATACATCCCGGCGAGTATCTCAAAGAGGTGCTTGAATCCAGGGAGATAAAAAAGCGGGATTTTGCCGAAAGGGTTGGATTGTCGGTAAAGGCGGTACGCCGAATTATTGCTGGAAGGTCTCTCTATTCACCCGATGCTGCCTTGGCATTTGAAAAGACTTTAGATATACATGCGGATGTCTGGATGAAAATGGCAGAAGCGTATCAGGTGTTCCATAGGATAGAATAGCATAAGAATAAAATTTGTGAAAATTGTACAAAATAAGTACAAAACACAAAATTGTACATATACTGTACAGTAATCATGAAGGTTGTGGTTCACTTGCGCCCAATACGGCTGATCTTGATGTTGGCTTGTTTCTGACAATAAATACCTCAAGGGACCGCTCGGTGAGCAGAACCAGAAGGAGCTGTCAGACCGAAATCAGCAATTTTACCAAGAATTTACTGATGTAATACTTCCCTTTTTGAAGAACCTGCCGTACACTTTTCTGTAATCCGGGGACAATGTCTATACATGTTTCACCGTTCCCATTAGATGCTGGAGAAGTGATGGATTATAAAACGATACTGCATCATGCACCTATGGCCTATGCATGCTGCACCTTGGTACGGAATGATGCAGGCAGGACGGTTGACTACCGGTATGATGACGTAAACGGGGCTTTTGAGTTCATGACCGGACTGCTCGGTTCTGAGATCATCGGGAAGACCACCGCTGAGACCCGGGGCTTTCTTGATCCTGATTTTGACGTTTTTGGGTTTTATCATTCAGTGGTTGCATCGGGAGGGTACCGGAGGGAGGTGCAGAGGTCCCGTACAGGCTCTTCCTGGTACCAGATCATTGCATATCCCTTTCAGGGCGATACCTTCGTGACCCTGTTCTGCGACATCACCGATGAGGTGATGTCGCAGGAGAAGCTGGTGCAGCTTATCAGCTCAACGAATGATGTCATTATTGAGTTTGATGAAGAGAACCGCATTCGTGAGGTGTTCACCCAGCTTGACCCTGATGCGTTTGACGCAGTGGGGAAACGTATGGAGGAGATCTTTTCCCCGGAGTTTTCCGACAAGATCAATACAGCGGTCAGCCGGGTCAGGGATTTCCAGAACCGTGAAATCATGACCTTCCCGTCCCCCTTCCCGGGAGACCAGCGTGTCTTCCGTGCCGAAGTCAGGGCATGGAACAGCAGGGTGCTGCTGGTCCTCAACGACATGACCAAGGAATATTTGGATCAGCTGAAAATCAATGAGCTCACCGAGAACCTGGAGGAGTTTTTCGCCAGGACCCGGGACCTGATGTGCATTATCAGCAAGGAGGGGTATCTCGTGAAGGTCAACGGTGCATGGGAGAGCCTGCTGGGGTATGAGATTGACCAGGTTGAAGGGAGCGACTTGTTCTGGTATCTGCACCCTGAAGACCGGGAGCAGTCTAAGCTTGACTTTCAGAAGGTGCTGCAGGTATAGCGGCTCAGTTCAGTGCAGTCCCGGTTTCTCTGTTCCGACG
>PWNW01000277.1 GCA_003557605.1 Spirochaetaceae bacterium | reverse complement strand
GTCATGGACCTCGGCGCGATTGATGCGGCCTCCTGTCACTCCCTTGAGGTGCCCCGAGACATATCGGTCATCGGATTCGACAACCGTGAAATCAGCCGGTTTCATCATCCGAAGCTGACCACCATTGAGCCGCCCTACCACGCCATGGGGAGTCTTGCCGCAGAGGTGCTGCTGGGGCTGCTGGAGGGGCAGCAGCCCCAGCAGCGCCGGTTTCTGCTTGACTGCACCTTTATCCCCCGGGAATCCACGTCGGGGGTGCGCATATGAACCGAAGGCTCCGCCAGTTTTCCCTGAAAGACGTATGCATCCATGACCGCTTCTGGGATCGGTGGAAGCAGAACAACCGGGAGGTCACTCTCCCCTATCTGTACGATCAGCTGATCACATCCGGCAGGGTGGAGAACTTCCTCAAAGCTGCAGGAAGACAGCCCGGCGGATTTTCCGGCATGGTGTTCAATGACTCCGACGTCTACAAATGGATAGAGGCGGCATCCTATGAGCTGCAGCGGGAACATGCTCCGGAACTGCTCCGGCAGACTGATTATCTCATTGACGTTATTCTCGATGCACAGGCTGCCGACGGATACCTCAACACCTACATCATGATTGAGGAGCCTGACAAGCGGTGGACCAATCTGGGAATGATGCATGAGCTCTACTGTGCGGGCCATCTGATAGAAGCCGCGGCAGCCCATCGGGAAGCAACCGGGGACAGCCGGCTCTTCGCCGCTGCAGAGCAGTTTGCCGATCTGATCCACCGTGAATTTCTCCTGAACCAGCGCATCGGCGCCCCCGGTCATGAAGAAATCGAACTTGCGCTCATGCGTCTCTACCGGGCGGGCGGCAATGAGCAACACCTTGACCTGGCCCGGCTGTTCATTGAACGCAGGGGCACCGAGGCCTCGGGGTTCAAACAGGAAGCAGGGCGTCTGCCCCAATCCGCAGGATACGGACTGCTGCTGCCGGTGGACAACTTTGAGCCGAAGACCATGCATGAATTCTACCGGGAATTCTACCTTGCCGGCGACGGAAGCTATGACGGCAGATACGCCCAGGACCATATCCCCCTGAGAAAACAGCGGACTGCGGAGGGCCATGCGGTGCGGGCGATGTATCTCTACAGCGCAGCTGCAGAGGTCGCCGCCGAAACCCGGGACCGGGAACTGTTCAGCGCCCTTGAATCAATCTGGAACAATATGACCTGTCGCAGGATGTACGCGACCGGAGGGATCGGATCGGCTGTTGAAATGGAGGGATTCACCCGAGACTATGATCTGCCGAACCGGCAGGCGTATGCTGAAACCTGCGCCGCGGTGGGAAGCATCCTGTGGAATTTCCGAATGCTTGCATGCACGGGAGCGGGGAAATATGCAGATCTGCTTGAGCTGGTGCTCTTCAACGGATTCTTATCCGGAGTTTCCGCCGGGGGAAGGGAATTCTTCTACGTGAATCCCCTGTCGGCAGAAGCGGACCACCGGAGAAAAGGGTGGTTCAGCGTTGCCTGCTGTCCCACCAATGCGGTGAGGATCCTGGCTTCCCTGGAGTCCTACATCTACAGCGAAAGCACTGAGGGCATCTGGGTGCATCAGTATATCTCCAGCACCCTGACCGCCGAAATTGACCAGGCATCACTGACGCTCACCCAGGAGGGAAGCTACCCCTGGTCAGGGTCCCTCCGCTTCCGGCTGCATATCTCCTCTCCCAGAGAGTTCACCCTCTATCTCCGCCGGCCGGGCTGGAGTTCCAGCTGCCGGGCGAATATCGGCGATGCCGAGTACACAGCGGAAAAGGACGGCTATATCCCGATATTCCGGACCTGGAAGGGAACAGAGGTGATCGATCTGGACATCAGCATGGTGCCTGAAGCGCTCTCTGCTCATCCGCTGGTTGCAGGCAATATCGGGAAACGGGTGATTCGGCGGGGACCGCTGCTGTATTGTCTGGAGAATGCCGACAACCCCGGAAATCTTGATCTGCTTCGACTGACAGACCTGTCAGAACTGACCGTATCTGAAAAGCATGAGCTGTCTGACGGATGCACTGTTCTGCAGGGAAATGCCCTCCGGCACGATCCCGATGTCTGGGGAGACCGGCTGTATGTGAACGATTCAAATCTGCCGAATTCAGGAGAAAAAACAGCATTTACCGCTGTTCCCTACTGCCTCTGGGGCAACCGGGAAGCGGGACAGATGCGGGTCTGGCTGCCCTGCGGCTGCCCCGCAGAACGCAGCGAGAGCTGACACGTCACACCCCTCAGGGCTGTGACAGAGAAGCATAAGGAGGTTGTTATGATAAAAAAGAAGGCGTGTATGGCGGTCCTGTGTTTTCTGGCAGCAGCGGTGATGATCATTCCTGCTGCAGGAGCACGGGAACCGGAACCGGAGAAAATTGTGGTCGGAGTCGGCGGCTGGGCCGTAGAACCGACACAGCGTGCCGTCGAAGAGCTTGGGTTCACCGAAGAGACGGGCATAGAAGTGGAAGTGGTCACGAGACCCGGGTCTCCCCCTGAGTTTCTCTCCCAGATGTCCAGCGCCATACTCGGAGGAACCAGTCCCTACGATGTTATCGACATTGAGGATGATGTGGCCATCGGGTTCTCCCGGTCCGGCTGGCTCGCTGACCTTGATCCGCTTTTTGATGACGAGTTCTGGGATGACTGGCCTGAGGCAATGATCGAAATGACCGAGACGTGGAGCAGGTATGACGGAGAACTGTTCAGGGTGCCCCACAACTACGAAGCCCAGTACTTCTGGTACCGGAAGGATATTCTCGACAGCTATGGACTCCAGCCGCCGAAAACGTGGGATGAAATGGTGGAGGTCGGCAAGGCAGTCACCAGTGGGGACCGGTACGGAGTTTCCGACGGACTTCGCCCAGGGAGCCTATCTCGGGGTGTACATCACCTATCTGACCCAGCAGGCAGGGGGGAACGTCTACGACATGGGACCGGAATTTGAGGAAGCTCTGCAGTTTCTCTACGACATGATCCATGTCCATGAAGTTTTCCCGATTTCAGCTCTGGATAAAGACTACGATCAGGTTAATAATGACTACATGCAGGACCGCGTCGTCATGATGAGGCAATGGCCGTTCTTCTACGATGTTGCCCGCTCGGACCCCGACTGGTTCGAAGAGGACAAGGCAGTCGTTGCGCTTCCGCCGGCAGGAACGGCTGAGCAGGTTGCCTATGCGGCATCCTGGGGCTGGTCCGTACCGACAACGGCAAACAACATGGACGGCGCCATGAAGTTCGTCGAGTTCATGAGCC
>PWNW01000036.1 GCA_003557605.1 Spirochaetaceae bacterium | reverse complement strand
TCTGTTCTGCCGGGATCATCACTCCGAGATCGTCAACTTCATAGCGGCTGCATCGAAGCACCACTGCAACCAGGTTTTTGCCGATGTCATGAACATCCCCCTTCACTGTTGCAAGCAGGACCTTCCCTGCAGATACCTGAGAATCAGAGGATTCCCCTGAAATATAGGGTTCAATCAGAGCAGATGCTTCCTTCATTGCTCTGGCGGCCTTCACCACCTGGGGAAGAAACATCTTCCCTTCCCCGAAGAGCCTGCCCACTTCGTCCATTCCCTGCAGCAGCGGGCCTTCCATGATGCTCACTGCGGACATTCCGCTGCTGAGAGCTTCCTGGATATCATCGTTGAGATGTGCAGTGCTTCCCCGAAGCACACTGGATGTAAGCCGTTCAGCAGGGCCTCCTGCTCGCTCCTTGGACAGGTTGTCTGCTGTGTGATTCTGTGCTGAAGGTCCCTCCATATGCCCGGCAAGATCAACCAGCCGCTGCACTGCGTCTTTCCGTCTGCACAGCAGCATATCCTCCACAGCTTCAAGGAGATCAGCGGGAATCTGATCATAGGACAGGTCCATTGAGGGCTGTATAATCGCCATCCCTAATCCCCTCTGCACCGCATGATAGAGAAACACCGTATGAATCACGTCCCGAAGCCGCTGGTTTCCCCTAAATGAAAATGACACATTGCTGATCCCCCCGCTTACCAGCACACCGGGAAGATGATCCTGGATCCATGAGACCGCCTCAAGGAAATCTAGGGCATACCGGTCATGCTCCTCCATGCCGGTAGCTGCAGCCATCACATTTGGATCGATAATAATCTCAGAAGGAGGCACCTGCGCCTGTTCGGTCAGCAGCCGGTATGAGCGCTCTGCAACAGCAATCTTTCGGTCAAAGGTGTCGGCCTGGCCGGATTCGTCAAAGAGCATCACCACCATGGCTGCTCCGTAGGACCGTATCTGACGGGCGCGACGAAGGAACTGCTCTTCACCCTCCTTCAGGCTGATGGAGTTGACAATTCCCTTTCCCGGGATGTTCTTGAGCCCAGCCTCAATGATTTCCCATCGGGAGGAATCAATCATCACCGGGAGTCGTGCGACATCTGGCTCGAGGGACATCCGCCTGAGAAAGGAGGTCATCGCCTTCGTCCCGTCTATCATGGCGTCATCCATGCAAACATCAATGATCTGAGCGCCCGCTTCCGCCTGGCTTCTGGCAGTCTCCATCACATCGTCCCATTTGAGCTGGCGGACCAGGCGGGCAAACCGCCTGGAACCGGCAACATTGGTGCGCTCCCCTACGATGATGCACCGGTCCCCTGGATCAAGTTCTTCAAGTCCGCTGAAAGCTGGAGACAATCTCCCCTCAGGAAGCGGAGGTACTGGAAACCTGGCTGCCGCACTGCTCAGCGCGGCAATATGTTCAGGGGTTGTACCGCAGCATCCCCCGACAATCTGAACCAGTCCCTCTTGGAGAAACATCATCATCTCACGTTCCATCTCTTTGGGGCTCTGGGTGTAGACACCCTCAGAGTTCGGGAGCCCTGCATTGGGATGCACGGACATTGCGCAGGTGACGCTGTTTCTCAGTGACTTCACGTGCTCAAACAGCCCTGCGGCACCGAAGGAGCAGTTCACTCCGAAGCTGAACAGGCCAAAGGGCTCTACCGCCCGGTAGAATGCCTCCAGGGTCTGGCCGGTAAGGGTCCTTCCAGACACATCCGCAGCTGTTGCTGAGACCATCAGGGGAAGGGCGGTCTTTTTCTGCTCAAATACTTCTAACGCGGCAAAGAGAGCAGCTCTGCAGTTCAATGCATCAAAGAATGTCTCAAACAGCAGGATGTCAGCACCGCCGTCAACCAGACCCTCGATCTGAACTCTGTAGGAACTGCTGAGTAAGTCAAAATCTGCATCCCGATATTCAGGATCATCAATCTGCGGGGGAAGGGAGGCGCTTTTACTGGTAGGACCGATGGAACCTGCTGCAAAACGGGGAATCCCGCTTTTCTTCTCCGCATCTTCACAAGCCTGGACAGCAATCCGGGCTGCCTGGAGATTCATCTCATAGACCCTGTCTTCCTGCCCGTACCCCCGCTGGGAAATCACATTTGCATTGAAGGTGTTGGTCTCAATAATATGTGCTCCCGCCTCCAGATATGCCTGATGGATCCGCTGAATCATGTTTGGCGCGGTAAGCACCAGCAGATCATTGTTTCCGTCATATCCGGGGATGTCATGGGGATTCATATTCTGGATCATGGTGCCCATGGCACCGTCAAGCATAAGGATTTCCGATGATGCGGTTTTTTTTAATTTTTCAATACGCGCTGCACGTGTATCCATAATCTGCTCTACCTTGCAAAAGATATCTTCAGGTCTCCAAAGAGACCCGCCTTGTCTCCCATGATTATCACCCCGGATATCAGATCGTCAAACCCTTCCATCTCAGCTGCTGCAGCATCCACATCCGCCGGTGTTTTCACCCTGCTGCAGAAGCTGGTTGCCAAAGCGTCAGCGAGAATCGGACTCTTCGCTGCTGCCATTACGGCGTCTGCAGTCCCGAAACTGAAGGAATGGCCGAAGGTCCCCGAGGACGTGCAGACTCCGACAGGTGTGACAGATGCCGGAATATGCACCTGAATCTTTTGGGACAAGGCAGAACTCCCGGCAAAAACGGAAACTACAACTTCCTGCTGTGCCTGAATATACAGGTCTCCGCCGTTTTCTATCACCAGCTCCCTGGGAGACCACAGATCGTTCAGGTATGCTCCGATATCACCGGCTGCGGCCCCTGCTACACCCGCCATAGGTCCCGTCCCTGCTGCTTCTGCAGCTGAAATCATCTCCTGGATTAATGCGTGGGCACCCTCGTCCTGGGCAATCGGAGTAAGGGAAGAAAAAAACTCAGGCCTTTTCGCTCCGTAGCGCTCCAGGATGCTGCGCAGCTCAGTCAGGCGTTCCAGAACACAGGATCTCAGCACCGTCTCACCGATTGATGCAAAGCTTTCCGGATCAACTCCTATCCAGAGATCACTTTCCTTCAGGCAGACTGTCAATGAAACAAACCGTCGGTGTCCCATTGCCTTTCGGTAGGAACGGGGCTGTCCGGTTACGATTCCATTGCCAGGGAAAACAGTCCCAGAGGACATGCCCGTACGCACCTCCCGCATACAACGCATTTTTCAGGATCAAACACCAGCTCCCATTTCTCAGAGTCCATGGTCAGGGCATCAGAAAAGCAGACTGCGGTACAGACGCCGCAGGCAACACAGGAGTCCTGATCAAACTGGAGCTGCTTCAGCAGGGGAATACAGATTACCCCGCTCTCCCGGGCGTATGCAAGTGATTTTACTACATTGTCCTCTTCACCTTCCAGCTCAACCACAAGCTTTCCCTCACGCCCTGAGGTAACATCGGCATTAAGGATATTCACCATCACATCAAAGTGCTTGGCAATTTCTGAGACAACGGGTCTGTTTACGATATCCGGCGGAAAGGTAAATATATAGCGCTTATTCATACCGGTCTCCTTCAGCGGCGTTTCAAGCCCTTGGTGGACGTGTGTTTCGGAAACATTTCAACAGGCTTGGAAATCTCAAATGAACCCTCGTCTATCCATCGCTTCAGCTCTGCGGCTATCTCCCGTGCTCTATGCAGGCTGGAGATGGGAGCCGACCGAACTTTCTTTCCTCCGATCTCAATGCTTCCTGATCGAAGCATGGCATAATTTACCAATCCCAGGGACGGTTTCTCGGGAATGCCGTAATCCTGGACCGTTGCTTCTATCTGTTCATTTCGGATGGAAACCGCCCGAGCCAAGTCTTCGTCCAGAACAGGAATCGGTATTCCAATTCCCACAAAAAGGGTGACACCGTAGCGCTCCATATATGCCGCCTTGATGTACCTGGAGCTCATCTGCTTGCCGTCGCCGATAACTGAGATGGTGCCTGCGTTGCTTACTGGAACACCGGAAGCATTTTTCTCCTTGGAAGTATTGAACTGGGTTCCGTACCAGGAAACAAATCCCTGGGTGCCGCCGAAAAAAATCCGTGTCCCGATCCCAACAGTCCTGAAGTCAGGATCATTCAGCAGGGGGCTCAGTTCACCGGAGGTTGAATAGGTTGCATTCCCTAACCGGGGAAGCAGTGTTCCCATATAGGTATAGATTGTATGTCCGAGGGAGTTGGAGGCTACCGCATAGTTCTGATATGCATTTCTCGGGTTAAAAAGAAAGAACTCATTCACCGTATCCTTGGAAATGGAGGTCTCCACTTCCTTGGTAGGATAACAGTCCGTTCCCTTGGCACGTGCTGAAAGAAAGACATTTTTTCCGTCAATCAGCTCTTCAATCACATGAGCTCCCCCGTAGGTTTCATCGTACTTGGATTCCGAGGTTG
This sequence comes from Spirochaetaceae bacterium, assembly GCA_003557605.1. Classification (GTDB taxonomy): domain Bacteria; phylum Spirochaetota; class Spirochaetia; order PWKH01; family PWKH01; genus PWKH01. The sequence goes on along the minus strand of PWNW01000036.1, from coordinate 8,448 downwards.
CCCCGATATAGGCATCCACCGCTGCGAGACCGGCATAAACTGGAACATCATTGAGGGAGATCTCCTCCATGCGGATCGGAGGATCATAGTGCCCAAAATTAATAAATGCCCCGGACGAACACATCGGACCGAAGGTTGCGGTCGTCACCACATCAACCTTTTGCAGGATCTCCTGAGGAGAAAGCTCCAGAGCCATCCTGGAAACTTCCTCCGCTGTAACGACCACCGCCTGGCGTGTTCTGATTTTTTCATTGATCTCTTCGTAGCTTTTCGTCTTTCCCATCTGTTTGAGACCCCTCGCCAGCATGTTTTCAGATTCCGTACAAGATAGACTGTTCCAGCGGTGCAGTCAAGACAGCATCCCATGCCGTGTGCATGCCTTTCATGACCATGAACCGTACAGTCAGCTCTCCTCTCTCTGAAGTTCCCGATAGTTCATACCCCGATACACATGATACGCAGGCACTTCATACGGGTGGGCTTCAATCATCGCCTGCACCGCCTGCGCTGCGTGCTGTTCATCTGCTGTTACCTCGAGGCGGTATTCCTGGACCCGGCTTACCTGCCCCGTCTCTCCGAGGAAGGGGTCGCTGCCGTCAAGGGGCTTAAACTGGCCCTGTCCCTTCACTTCCCATGAACACTCACCGTAGGAACCGATGCTTCCGGCCCCTGCGCCGAACATGGCCTGCTTTACTGCTTCCAGATGTCCCTCAGGCACGTACACGACTATGACATACATACATTCCTCCTGCCGTGAAAGTATACCATACAGGCCTGTCTTCATCAGTATTGACACCCCCTGACATTTCCTGCACTGTACACCATGATCCGCCTTATTGCTGCTCTGGGAAATCCTGGGGCCCGGTATTCCTCCACCCGGCACAACATCGGATGGATGGTGCTTGACAAGTATCTTGAAGACAAGAACTGCCTCTGGCGGCAAAAGTTTCATGGTCTCTATGCCAAGATCCCCTCCCCTCAACTGCACTGCATCAAGCCCCAGACGTTCATGAATCTCAGCGGCAGGTCCGCTGCGGCTGCGGCTGCGTTTTTTTCGGTTCCTCCGGAGGATATTCTCGTGATTCATGACGACACGGAGCTCCCCTTCGGTGATGTGCTGCTGCGGAAGGGAGGAGGTCTCAGGGGGCACAAGGGGCTGCGCTCATTGAAGCAGCACCTCCGCAGTGATGCATTTGTTCGCCTTTCCATCGGTATCGGCCGCCCTTCCGACGGAGATCTCTCATCCCTTGTCACTGCAGGGTTTTCTGAGTTTGAACAGCCCATACTGCCTCAGCTCCTTCGCTCCTGTGCCGATCTTATTGATGAAACCGTCCGGGGAGGGTCGGACTGGGGAAGGCGAAACATTTTCCCTGATCATCAGTGAGCACATCCCTTTCACGGTCGACTCTGTCTTTCACAGCTGGTATACTCAATACAGCAACGTACTGATTCACAGGAGGATGGGATTGAAAGAAAAGGGGTTACGGATAGCACGCAAGGCAAGAGAGCTGTACGGAATCACGGGAGTCCTGTTCCCCTCCCATGAAGGGGCAGTTTCCTTCTACCGAAGAGCACAGGAAATCTCTCACCAAATTCAGCTGAGAGCACCCGACAAGCATTCTGCAGTTCCCTCAGCGGTATATGCTGCCGGACTTATGAGCAGAATTCATCATCGGGTTATCAGCGCATATCTGGGGGAAGGGGACAGACATGTGTTCTCCCGGTGTCTGAACAGGCTCAGCAGGTCATTCCCTGATACTATTCCCACCCTTCAGTCCTATACCGCTCAGTTTCCCTCGGGCACCGCAGAACCCTTTCAGCCGGAAGAGGCCCTGAAGGATCTGCTGGTCACCACTGTATCCATGCGAAATCCTGCTCTTGCATCATCCCTGGATATCTTCTTTGATGATTCACCCCTGCGTCAGCGCACTACCTACATTCCCATGATCAACCGATATGTGGATTATCTGTCCACTCTGGATCCGGTAGACGAATCAGGGAAAAGTCTTCCTGAGTTTCTCCTTGAACCGGCAAAGCTGTTCCCCCATGATCTCTCCGCCCAGTTTGAGTTCATTATGAAGCACTGGAAGGACTATATTCCTGATCTTGCTGAAGCCGTCCTTCGGGTAATTGATTTTATCAAGGAGGATTTCCGGGTATCCTTTCCCCCTGGGCCAGGACCCTCTGAGGAGCCTGACTACAGCTCCCTGGAACAGGAAATTGAACGGTTCAGCAAGGACTCAAACTGGATGCCCCGAGTCATCATGCTGGCAAAAAGCACCTTGGTATGGCTTGACCAGCTTTCAAAAAAGTATGGTTACCATATTTACCGCCTTGACCAGGTACCCGCCCGGGAAATTGATCTCATGGCAGAACGGGGATTTACGGTGCTCTGGCTCATCGGTCTCTGGGAGCGCAGTTCTGCTTCAAAGCGGATTAAGCACTGGTGCGGAAACCCGGAGGCTGAAGCTTCAGCCTATTCACTCAGGCGCTACGACATTGCTGAATCACTGGGTGGCTGGCAGGCCCTTGATGTCCTGAGAAACCAGTGCAGCGCCAGGGGAATCCGTCTTGCCAGCGACATGGTGCCGAACCACACAGGGCTGGACTCCGACTGGATGATCCATCAGCCCGACTTGTTTCTCCAGTCATCCTATCCTCCTTTCCCTGCCTACACCTACAACAGTTCAAGCGTCTGCTCTGAAGGGAACATAGACGTATGCATTGAAGACCACTACTACGACAAAACCGATGCGGCAGTAACATTCAAGCGCATTGACAGAGGCACCGGAGACGTGCGGTATATCTATCACGGAAATGACGGAACCTCAACTCCGTGGAATGACACAGCACAGCTTGATTACCTCAATCCTGAAACACGGGAGACGGTCATCCGAACCATTATTCATGTGGCAAGAAATTTTCCCGTGATCAGGTTTGATGCTGCCATGACTCTTGCAAAACGTCATATCCAGCGGCTGTGGTATCCGAAGCCTGGACATGGAGGGGACATTCCCGGCAGGTCCGCCTTCGGCATGACCGACGCAGAATTCCACCGCGCCATACCTCAGGAATTCTGGAGGGAGGTTGTCGACCGGGTCGCAGCTGAAGCTCCTGACACACTGCTGCTTGCTGAAGCATTCTGGATGATGGAAGGATATTTCGTCAGAACCCTGGGCATGCACCGGGTATACAACAGCGCCTTCATGAACATGCTCAAGCATGAGGATAATGAAAAATACCGGAATACTATTAAGCACACCATAAGTTTCGACCCTGAAATTCTTAAGCGGTTTGTTAACTTCATGAACAATCCCGATGAGGACACTGCCGTGGACCAGTTCGGCGACGGTGACAAGTATTTCGGAGTCTGCACCCTGCTGGTCACTATGCCGGGGCTTCCCATGTTCGGCCATGGTCAGATTGAAGGGTTCAGGGAAAAATACGGAATGGAGTATACCAGGGCGTACTGGGACGAACAGCCCGACCGCTACCTGGTGGATGAGCATTACCGAAGGATTTTCCCCCTGATGAAGCTCAGACCGCTGTTTGCTGAAGCACGAAACTTTCGGATGTACGATTTCATCACCCACCATGGAGTCAATGATCATGTATATGTGTACACCAACCGTCACGAACACCATCATGCACTGGTAATTTACAACAACTGCTATGAACGGACAGCAGGATGGTTTCACACGTCATCTCCCTATTTGGAGAAACAGGAAGAGGGTGCAGAACACTGCACCCAGAGCCTCGGTGAAGCACTGATGCTCAAACGAAGCGCAAAGCATTATGTAATATTCACCGATCCGATTGACGGCCTGACGTACATCAGGTCATCAATGGAGGTGCATTCTCGGGGCATGTATGCACAGCTCAGAGGATATGAGACCCAGGTATTTCTCAACTTCAGGGAAGCGTATGACTCCCAGGGACTGTTCCATGAAATTGCCGGACTGCTGCAGGGAAAGGGCACCCAAAGATTTGAACATGATCTTGCCCTGATGCGGCTGCGGCCGATACACACCTGGATTTCCCCGTTTATTGAATCCGACCAGATTGCCCTGATGAAGAACCTGCTCGACGGAGATGAATCCTCCATTGATATGGTGAAGCAGCGGTGGCTGGCCCTCTTCCGGGGCATGCTGCGGTCATGGAACACCGAATTCAAGGCTGAAGGATCCGGTCTTCCTGCCCAGCTGAACGAATCTGTTCTCAGGAAACTGCTGGAATACCTTGATGCGGTATCTGCGGCATTCTCCAGCATGAAGAAACCGGGAACCATTCCTTCAAAGCTTCAGCAGTTTGTGCAATACTCCTCTTCAGCAATGCCCGAGTTCTCCACGGTAATGCTTGCCTCGGTAATTACTGTACCCCTGGCTTCATCAGACCGTTCAGGGGGAACCCGCAGATGGACCCAGGCTCTGCTGCTTGATGTGATTTTCGATCAGCCTCTTGCTGAAGCAGGTGCAGCTCCCGAGGACGTGCAGCGGCTGCTGCTGGGTTCTGAAGGCATGCACCATTTCTCCCATTGGGCAGAGGGCATAACAGCAGGGACTAGTTCCGCTTCTGAGACCCTGGGCAGCCTGTTCAATGATCAGCTGTTCAGGGACCTCACCCGATGCAACTGGCATAACGGGATTCAATGGTTTCACAAGGAATCATTTCAGGAAGCCCTGGTTATTCTTGGTCTTTCATTCCTTATATCGGAAACAGAAACGGATGAGCAGCGTCACCAGCAGGTATTTGAAGTGCTCTACCATTGGTACACCCAGGAACCCCATGCCCAGTACCAGGTTGACCGGCTGCTTGAGCTGTCATGAAATCCCCTCGGTTTCATAAATCCTTCGGGCAATAGGGATTCTTCTTCCCGGCCCGAAGGCCTTTGATGAGACCTTCAGCACAATGGCAGATTGTCTTCTTTTGTACTCACTCCCTTCAACAAGCCTGATAACGTGCTTCACCACCTCCAAGTCATGTCCCGATGCGGTGATATCTTCAACAGATCTGCATGCAAGCAGATGCTGTCTGAGGATATCATCAAGAATCTCGTAGGGAGGCAGGCTGTCCTGGTCCAGCTGCCCAGGCCTGAGTTCCGCTGACGGGGGTTTGGTGAGAATTGAGTCAGGAATGAGATCATACCCCGCCTTTCGGTTTATGCTTCTGCACAGTTCAAATACTTCGGTTTTGAAGAGATCTCCCAGTACCGCAAGGCCCCCGTTCATATCGCCGTAGAGGGTGCAGTACCCCACCGCTATTTCCGACTTGTTCCCCGTTGTGATAAGCAGCGATCCCATCTTGTTTGACCATGCCATGAGCAGAAGACCCCTGATACGGGCCTGAATGTTTTCCTCGGTGACATCAGCAGGCCTGTCCCGAAAGCTCTCCTTCAGGCTTTCCAGCGCTGCTGAGAACATCGGTTCAATGGAGATCTCCTCGCATGTGATTCCTAGGTTCTCTGAAAGCTGCATGGCATCCGTCAGGCTGTGGCTGCTGGAAAACCGGGACGGCATGGCATATGCATGGACATGATCCGGCCCTAACGCCTCCACTGCCAGTGCAGCGGCCAGGGCAGAATCAATTCCCCCTGACAAACCGATATTCACCCGGGAAAATCCGGTTTTCTTCAGGTAATCCCTGATGCCCAGCACCAGGGCCTGATTAAGATCGCCATAGACATCCTCATCCTGGAGAACGAAGCTTCCGGGCTGGTCTTCGTCATACACATAGATCTGCTCACTGAAGGGCTCGCAGACGATCTGCACCCTGCTTTGTGCATCCACCACCATGGACCTGCCGTCGAAGATCAGGGAATCGTTGGCGCCGACTGCATTCACATACACCGCTGGTATTCCATAGGCTCTGCTGATGCGCCGGACCACATCAATACGTTTTTCCATTTTCCCGATATGGAACGGAGATGCTGATATGGAGATGATCATATCAGCTCCCTGTGAAGCCGCGATATCAACTGGGTCCTGCGCATACCCTCGGTTCATTTCATCAAAATTCTCAGCCCAGAGGTCCTCGCAAATCATAATGCCGATCTTTCTACCCCCGAACTCAAAGAGGCTGCAGGACGGTGCAGACGCAAAATAGCGATGCTCATCAAATACATCATAGGAGGGAAGCAGGGTTTTGGCCTGCGTAAAGATCACCTGCCCATTAAACAGCACCGCCGCACTGTTGTACAGAGGTTTTCCTGCTTGTTCTGGATTTGCCTCAACAAATCCGACAACAGCTGCTATCTGTTTCGGCAGATCTTCGCAAAGTTTCTGAAGTGCAGAAAGATTCCGTTGAACAAATGAGTCATAGGTCAGCAGGTCCAAAGGAGGATATCCGCAGATTGAAAGCTCAGGGAACACAATCATCTCCGCTCCTTGGGCATACGCCTCCTCGGCATAGGTCAGAATCTTTTGACAGTTTCCGGAGAAATCCGCAACCTTCGTGTTAATCTGCCCGAGTGCAATTCTCATGTGCTCTCTCCTGCATAGTATTGATTCATTGACATCTCATATTCATTAGGGTACTCTACAGCCCATGAAGCTTTGGATAAAGTACCTTCTTGCATCAGCTGTGGGATACCTCTATGCATCATTTATACCCTTTTTCAGCAATCAAATCGAGTGGTTCCGCACGGCCTCGGAGGTGATCACTGCATCAGTGCCTCTGCTGCTCTACCCCCTGGTATTCTTCACATTAGCTTCTGCATCAGCTTCCGTACGGTTTCAGGGGCAGCTGCTCCGTCTTTCCGCACGGGCCCTGCTCTGGTCACTATGCTCCCACATCATGCTGGTGGGTCTCGGCGTGCTGATCGCCTCGCAGGTAACTGCGTCACCCAACATACCAGGCATCAGTCCTGCCGAAATCAGTTTTCCAAATGTACTTGATGCCTTGAGGCTTCAGCCGCTTCCTTTCTGGCTTACTGCACTCTGCGGGTTTTTCTTCGGCCTGGCCCTGCAGCCTGACCATGAACGGTACTCCCACGGATACCACACCGTTAACTCCTTGGGTGAAGCTTGTTATCGGATTGCCCAGTCCGCATCTGAGTTTCTTTCACTTGGAGTCTTTGTCTTTGCCGGAATTCTGGTATTTGAGGTGCAGCAGCATCCGCTGCTTACCCCCAGCAGCATCCTTGCAGTTACTGCGGTTCTGACTTCACTCATTGGTGTGCTGCTGATTCTCCCCCTGCTTGCTATGGTGCTTTGTGCTCAGAGACATCCATTCAGGTGGATTGCAGCGCTTGGCGCCCCATGGTTCGCAGCAGCTGTTTCCGGAAACTATCTGCTGGCGTCCATTCCTCTCTACAGCAATGCACGGACCAACCTTGGTGCAGTCAGGTCAGTTCCATCGGTGTCACTTCCGCTGTTTTCTGTATTCGGAAGGGGCGGCACAGCGATGGTTACTGCAGTTATCACCGTAACGGTTCTTTCGTTTTATCAAGGGACTGCTCCCTCAATGATGCAGATACTCCTGCTCTCCTCACTTTCGATAGCGGCATCCTGCACGGCATGGATTGTCCCTGGAATGGAAATTTCCATCTCCGTGATGCTAGTGCTCTCACTCTCAGGCATGGACCTTCCCCATGCAGCGGGTTTTGCAGTTACATCACTTGTCCTCAGGGGTGCTGCGGCCTCGCTGGACATTATGACGGCCGGCTTAGGAACCGGGTATACTGCACAGATGCTCGGAGCTGAGACTGCTCCTTCATGGAAGGAGATGCAGTGATTTCTGGCGTTTTTCCTTTGGTCAAGGTACAATCATCTTATGAACAGAACTGAACGGACAGCCGTTACCATAATTCTCACACTTTGCGCTCTTTCTGCCCTGCTGCTGTTTGCCCTGTTCGCACGGCCCTTCATTACAGGAACTGCAGAACCCCATACCCATGACCCGTCATATATTGCTTTTTTTGAATCCCTTGCCCTTAGGACGGTCCTTTCCGGGGTGCATGTATTTATTCTGCTTGCAGGGGGAGCCTCAATTTTTTTTATTTTTAGGAAGTCAAATTACCCGGAATTTAGTTTCTACACATTTTCCATGATCAGCTTTGCCGGTATCAGCGTCTTCAATCTGACACCTCTCCTTACAGAACTGGGATATCCCGCCGCTGCATCTTCTGCAGCGCTTCGGCTGTTTATGGTGTTCTGGTGCCTGGGAACATGTTCTGCATGCACCGCCGGGCTGTTTTCCAACGGTGTTTCAAGCCGAAAGCAGCTTACCTTCTTCATAGCTGCCCTGTCTGCATCTGTTATCGTATCGGTGACCGTTCCCCTGGACAGCTGGCTGATGCTGGACAACTTTCCTTTTGTCTGGAGGGCCTCAGGTACATTCTGGTGGGCTATTCGATGTATCGGCCTGCTGGGGGTGCTGAATTTTGCTGCAGCGGCAGTTCGAAACGGCAGTTCAAGATATTATGCTGCTGCAGGGGGCCTTGCTGCAATG
>PWNW01000257.1 GCA_003557605.1 Spirochaetaceae bacterium | reverse complement strand
GGGGGAACGGTGATTTTCTTTTCTGCAGAGGCGATGAAGGTGTCGATTTCATTGATCAGATCCTTTACTACATCCTTGCTGGCGGACACCTTCATGCCGCTGCAGCTGTCGATCATTTCCCCGAGGTAGTTGAACATTGAGATTTTCAAGTATTCCTTCATCAGGTCGATGCCGATGACGTGTCCCTTGTAGATGTTCGGCATCAGTTTTGATACCTTTTTGCCGCTTTCTGCAGGCATCTTCTCGGTTTCTATCACATAGCCCTGTTCAATCAAGTTCTCAATTGCCCGGGAAACTGCCGGAGCGCTGATGTTCAGTTCCTTTGATATCTGGGCCCGGTAGGAAGTCTTGACTGAGCGGAGATAGTTGAAGATGATTGAGACATTGATTTCGTTCTGCAGATTTGAGTTTGCTGTCTGGGTGATTTTCACTTCATGGGGCATAATGCTGCACCTCAAGGTAATAACGTAACTTTAATAATTCATAATATATATCCCGATGTTGTTGTGTCAAGGGCTGTTTTGACATAAAACTTTACACCACTTTCTCAGTGGTTACGCTTGACACAGGGAAAAAAGCGCCATATACTCAATTAGTAACTAACCGTACGTTAATTAAAGGGGGTTGACCACCATGGGGATTCGAGGCAGCTGTGCGGTGATCGGATACGGAGAGACCCAGTTTGCCAAGCTGAAGGATTCGGCTGGCAGGACCAACTACTCTGAGCAGTGTCTTGCTGCGAAGGCGGCGATTGCTGATGCGGGTATCGACAAAGATGAGATTGACGGGCTTATTTCCATAGTCCCTCTTGATCAGAAGTCAAGCTGGACTATGGACCTTTCGGAATATCTTCAGCTGAATGTGAAGTTTATGGACAATATGTACTTCGGCGGTGCTTCGGGCAATGCCGCCATCCTCTATTCCGCTGCGGCAATTCAAGCGGGGCTCTGCTCCACGGTGCTGCTGGTGGGCGGTTCTGTGCTGGACACTTCTATGGTGTATGAGTTCGGTATGGAGGATTCTATTCCTTTTGAGCATGATTTTGACACGATCTACGGTCCGATGATTGACAACTCCGCTTATGCGCTGATTAAACAGCGGTATATGTATGAGTTCGGTGCGAGGCAGGAGCAGTTCGCCAAGGTGGTGCAGAATGCACGGTACCATGCTGCTCGGTTTCCCAATGCCCTGCTGAAGAAGGAGGTGCATGTTGAGGATGTGCTTGCTTCCCGGATGATCTGCGACCCTCTGCATTTGTTTGAGATTGTTATGCCCTGTACGGGTGCATGTGCGTTGATTCTCACTTCTGCAGAACGTGCTCGGGAGCTGGCGAATCCTCCGGTATACCTTCTGGGGGGCGGCCAGGCGATTGATCGGGGGATGTGGCATCCTGCATATGGGAGAAGCGGATCCCTTACCACTTCCCCGGTTCGTGAGGCTGCCAGGCAGGCCTACGCCATGGCGGGGCTCGGCATCAAGGATATGGACTTTCTGCAGCTGTATGACTGCTATACGATTACGGTGGTGATTTCCCTGGAGGATGTGGGATGCTGCGAGAATGGGAAGGGTGCTGAGTTTGTGGAGAAGACTGACTTGACGTATAACGGGGAGCTTCCGGTGAATACCGACGGCGGCCAGCTGGGCAGGGGCCAGTCCTACGGGGGCGGGCATTTTGTTCATGCTGTTGAGGCGGTCAGGCAGCTGATGGGCCGGGCAGGGGACCTGCAGGTCCCGGATGCCCGTTTCGGGCTGGTGAACGGCAACGGAGGGTCTATGGCGAATGAATGCACCTTGATATTCGGGAATGAGGTTCCCAAGGGAGGGGTGTTATGACAGCAGAGGGAAAACCGGTTCCTGATATCCTGCCGGATACCAGGGAGTACTGGGAGGCTGCTTCACGAGGGGAGCTTCTTGTGCAGACCTGCTGTTCCTGCGGTTCAAAGCAGTATTTTCCCAGGCTTCTGTGTCACCGATGTCTTTCTGAGGACCTGGGGTGGACGAAGTCATCTGGTATGGGCACGGTGTACAGCTATACTGTTATTCATCAGGCGGCGCATCAGACCTTTGCTCCCGATGTGCCCTATGTATATGCGATTATTGAGCTTGATGAGGGCGTGCGCATGATTTCGAATGTGGTGAATACTGATGTGTCGAAGGTTCATATCGGTATGAAGGTCAAGGTGTTCTTTCACAGACTTTCAGACACGATTTCCATACCCCGGTTTGAGCCGGTGCAGCAAGCAGATACGGAATAATACAAAAAGGAACATCCTATGGAAGACAACCTGCAGTATGTACTGAATCCCAGGTCAGTGGCGTTTATTGGAGCGTCAAGGAACAAGAAGAGCTTCAGTTATCCTATTCTTGAGATTGCAAAGAAGTTCGGCTACCAGGGAGATATTTACCTGGTTAATCCCTTTGCGGATTCGGTGTTCGGGATGAAGTGCTATCCCAGCATCACTGATATCCCTGCGGAGATTGATGTGGCGGTGGTGATGGTGTCCCGAAAGGCCGCTGCTTCTGCCATTGAGGACTGCGTAGAGAAGGGAGTGCATGGGCTGGTAATAATTACGGCGGGGTATGCGGAGTTCGGTGAGGAGGGAAGACAGCTGCAGGCGGATTTTGCTGCCAAGGCGGCATCCAAGGGTATTAGGATTATCGGTCCTAATACCCTTGGGTACTTCAGCGCGCCGGTGCGTCTTGACGTGCTGATGTCGGGTTTCTTTAAGACGGGACGCACCGCTCTGATAACACAGAGCGGTAATATTACCCGTTCCTTTGCCTTTCCTGGTGCCCAGAGAGGGCTCGGGTTTAATTACGTGATTGACTTGGGCAACCAGGCTGGTCTGCAGTTCCATGAGCTGATACGGTATTTCCGGGAAGACAGCGGTACTGACTCTATTGCGGTGCATATTGAGGGATTCCGTGACGGAAGAAAGTTCCTGGAAGAGGTGCGTGATGCGGTAAAGGTGAAGCCTGTGGTGGTGTTCAAGAGCGGCAGGACCGAGGTTGGCGCCCGGGTGGTGGCAAGCCATACGGCAGCCATTGCCGGCAATGATGATATCTGCACTGCGGCGCTGAGGCAGTGCGGCGCCTTGCAGGTGGAAAGCACGACGGAGTTTAATTCCCTGCTGCTTGCCCTTGGACAGAAGAAGTCCATGGCAGGCGGGCGGGTCTGCATTATCTCCGAGGGGGGAGGAGACTGCGTGGTAGCTACCGATGCCTGTGAGCGGATGAATCTGACGGTACCGGTTCTTTCGGAGCAGATCCAGAAGAAGCTGAGGGAGTTCGTCCCCTCCAATGGTTCAGTGATGAATCCGATAGATCTTGCGGGCTGGGAGTTTGTGGTGCAGGCCTCAGAAATGGTTCTGGAGGATGAGAACATTGATGCGGTGCTTGTGGTCGGCGGGTTTGCGGGGTACTGCAATCTCAATCCTGAAGAGCAGGAGAGGGAGCAGCGGTATGCCGAGATGATGTGCGGCCTGATTGCCCGTTCTGATAAGCCGATTCTGATTTATTCATATTATTCCCTGAAGGACAATCCGTCATTTCAGATTCTTCGGGATCACCAGGTTCCGCTGTTTATGGACCACCATGATGCGGTTCGCACTTTGTCCCATATGCTGCAGTACCAGCGGTACCGGAAGGTCATGGAGGGGAGGTCATTCAAGGCTGACTTCCCGGCTGCGGCAAAGCCGCTTTCCTCTCCGGTGCTTGAGCACCAGGCCTACGGGCTTCTTGCCTCCTGCGGCATCATGGTTCCTGAATACCGGAAGGTATTGACTGCGGATGAATCGGTGCAGGCTGCTGAGGATATTGGGTATCCTGTGGCGATGAAGGTTCTCTCGAAGGATATTCTGCACAAGAGCGATGCTCGGTGCGTGCAGCTCAATCTTTCTGATTCCCATGAGGTGAAGAGGGCTTTTGATGAGATTTCTGCAAATGCCCGTTCGTATCAGAAGGATGCTGATATTGCCGGGATGCTGGTTACGAAGATGGATTGTGAGCAGGGAGTCGAGGTAATAATCGGCGGGGTGCAGGATCCGAGCTTCGGTCCGGTGATTATGTTCGGTCTTGGAGGAGTGTTTGTCGAGGTGCTTAAGGATGTCTCCTTCAGGGTCTGTCCGATTGATGAGGTTGACGCTCAGGAGATGATCACTGAGATTTCGGGATATCCCATGCTTGCCGGGGCTAGGGGAACTGTGCCGATGGATGTCTCTGCTCTGACTGATGCGCTGATGCGCGTGTCAGCGCTGCTGCTGGAGCACCCTGAAATCAAGGAAATTGACTTGAATCCGGTGAAGGTTCACGCAAAGGGGCTTTCTGTTCTGGATGCCCGCATCATTCTGTAAATTCGTACCCCCTTAGACATGCTTCTCCGCCTCAGGCGGAGGAGCATGTACCTTTCTTCGTATTACCGTTATTCATGGGGGTGCATGACCGCTTTCATGACAGGTTCAGAACCCTTGGTCAGTTCACCGAGGACCTGCCGGGCTTCATTGAAGCCGAAGGTACGGTTGATGATTCTGTCTGCAGGTATAAGTCCCTTTTTTAGCAGTTCCAGGGAAAGGGAGTAGTTCACCCCTGGTTCAGCGAAGAAGGGGCTCAAGGTTATTTTTCTGAACACCAGGTCGTTGATGTCAATGCTGATGGTGTTTCGTCCTCCGAAGTGAAGGCCGAAAAATGTTATTATTCCTCCGTACCCGATGATTTTCAGTGCGTCATAGATGCTTTCAGGGGGTGAGCTTACGATCACCCTGTCGACTCCGGCGGAGAACAGCTTCTTAATTTCCTCTTCCACGTCCTGGACTGAAGGATCAATTACCAGATCAATTCCGAGTTCCCGCGCAAGTTCCGCCCTGTATGATCCAAGGGGGCTGGATGTGTCTATTTCGGTTACGGCGACAAAGCCGGCTCCCCGGATTTTTGCGGTGAGGGCGGCCATCAGTCCCAGGGGGCCGCAGCCGAGGACGGCCACGCTTCCCTGCATGGGAATGTCGGACTGAAGGACTGCATTCAGGGACACGGCAAGGGGTTCTGTAATGCAGGCATGGGTGTAGCTGAGGTCTGTAAAGGGTACCAGGCTGTTGTGGGTGACCTTCATGTATGTTCCCATTCCGGGCCTGCCTTCAATGGAGTGCATGTTGATGCACAGATCTGATCGTCCCCTTCTGCAGTTGATGCAGATGCCGCACATGGTGCAGTCCTCAACGATTACCCGGTTTCCGGGAGAAACGCTTGTCACTGCGCTTCCGACTTCAATTACCTCTGCGGCTATTTCGTGTCCCAGGGGCATGGGCTCGTCGTTCCATTGCTTCAGGAAGTTCAGGTCTGTGCCGCATACTCCGCAGGCATGGACTTTGACGATTACTTCATTGCAGCCCGGGGAGGTGATTTCCGTTTCCCGTATTTCCAGGGTGTTTCCCTTTTTTCCAAAATATCCTCGTGATTTCATGTCAGCTCCTTATAAGTAAATAACAGTACGTAACTAAGTATTGTAGTGCCTTCTTTGGCTGCTGTCAAGGAATCCTGTTGTCTGGCTTCCCTGATTTTTCTGCTTGACAGCACGGTTGTACGGTTCTATCATCCGGCGTATGCGTATTGATAATCATTCACATATTGGTGTAGATCCGCTGTTCTACCTGCAGGGCTGGCAGCCCTACTGTATGGATCTGACCCGTCATGTCATGGAGACTGAGGGGGCGGGGATTGATGCCTGGGTTGTTTTTCCCTTTGTTTCCTATATGGCCCTTGATGCTGATTCGCTTTGGGAGAACAGGATTCAGCTTTCCTCCAGGGAAGACCGGATACCGTACCAGTTTGAGAATCAGCGGCTCTGCCGTGAGCTTGGTTCGCTGGAGCAGGGCAAGAGGAAGCGGTATCTGCCGTTTCTGATTGCTGATCCCTCCAGGCGTACTGAAGAGCAGGTCCGGTCATGGGAACAGCTGCCTAAGGAGTACCGCGTATGGGGCATCAAGGTGCAGGGGACGATTATTCAGTCCCCGGTGCGGGGACTGCTGGAGCAGGGGAGGTGCATTCTTGAATATGCCCAGGACCATGATATCCCCCTGCTGATTCATACGAGCATTCGACCGGATGATATCTGGTCCCAGTGCTCCGACGTGCTTGATGTTGTCCAGAGGAGTCCCGGGGTGAGGTTTGTTCTTGCCCATTCCTGCAGGTTCCATCATGAGAGCCTGAATCGGGCTGCTGAGCTTCCTAATGCATGGGTGGACTGTTCGGCTCATGTGATCCAGAGCACTCTTGCTTATCGGGGATATTCAGGTCTCGCTCCTGAGAAGGATCGGTTTCCTTCAGACTACAGCAGTCCTGAGACGGTGCTTAGGGACCTGGCGGAGGCTTACCCTGACAAGATGATCTGGGGGAGCGATACGCCCTTCTATTCGATACATTATGAGCATGCAAGCTTCACCAGTTCCTACCGGAGGGAGGCTGCATGTCTTGATGCTCTTCCGGAAGATCTGCAGCAGAAGGTCAGCTTTACAAACACCTGCGCCTGGCTCAATGCGGATCCTGCAGATGAGCTGCAGTGATTCTTACGTACCGTTTGCATCTGCCTGTATGATGCCGGCGATATACTTCATGTTTCTGTGTCCCAGTTCCTTGCTCTTTGAGCAGTTAACTGCTTTTTTCTGAGATATGCCGTGAGGGTGTATGGGGGCGCAGATATTTTCATTAAACGCAGTGTTTTTTAGGAGACTTTTTTTATTGACAAAGGGGATATATCAAGCTATCATAAGTAACGTACAGTAAATTATAAAAAAACAAAGTATGTTTTCTGTGCAAAAAGGAGGAAACCATGAAGAAATTATTGGTCGTGATACTGATTCTGGCTCTTGCGTCAGTTGCTGCAGCAGCCGGAGGGCGTGCTGAGCAGATGAGGGAGACGGACGAGCAGGACATGAAGATTTCTGTACATCTTGGAGCTTTCGGGGAGGATATCTGGAAGCAGATGATTGAGCTGTTTGAAGAGAGAAATCCAGGGGTTTCTGTAGAGCTGGAAATATCTCCTACAAACTTTGAGTCCCTGCGGCTGCAGTACCTGAGCGGCCGGGACCTGCCGGACTTCCACCAGGCACCGACCTGGTCGCTGGACTATCAGACACTGCAGGAGGAGGGGATGCTTTTCAGCTATGAAGATATTCTTCAGACCCCGTCTCCCTATGGAGAAGGGACCTTTGAGGAACTGCTGCTTCCCAGTACCCTGGAAATCATGCGTCATGATGGAAATCTTTATCTGATGCCCTTTTCTCTGGGTTCAAACGGGCTCTGGTATGACGAAAAACTTTTCAGGGACAAAAACTGGTCAGTTCCCACGAATTTCGAGGAGTTTCTTGAATTCGGGGAAAAAGCACTGGCAGAGGGCATTGCACCGTTCACCTATACGGGAGTGCATGACTATATCGGCTTTATTCTGTATCCAACTATTGCATCTATAGGCGGAGTAGAGGCGATCAGCAAGCTCAACAACCTCGAAGAGGGTGCCTTTACCCAGAATGCGGTGGTAGAGATGCTCAGAAGGGTTGAGATGATCCGTGACAGTGGAATGATCCAGCATGGAGCACTGGGGTTTGACCATATCGAATCTCAGACTGAGCTTGCCCTGCGCAGGGCAGCTACGGTAGTATCCGGGGACTGGATCTGGGTGGAAATGCGGGATGCCTGGCCGGATGACTTTGAACTTGGATTTATGGGCAATCCGCTGTCAAAGGCCGGAGAGCAGAGATGCAGCTGGATGCATCTGCTCCGTGTCTCGGTACCCAGGGATGCATCAAATCCCGAACTTGGGGCAGAATTTGCCAAGTTTATGTTTGACGGTGATGTTATGGACATATGGGCAAGGGAGGCAGGAGTGGTTCGTCCGATTGTCGGTGCTGACGCATTTACCGATTACTTGTTTGATGCAAAGCGGGTAGCAATTAACTACCTGACAGCTCCGGACAACCTTCCGGTTTTTGTTGCATTTCCGTATTCACATCGAGAACTGCATATTGAGTTTATGAACCATGTTGACGCACTCGTTGAGGGCGTTACCACCATTGACCGGATTTCCCGGGATATGGAGGCATCACTGCGGAGAGCACGGGCAGAGAGATAAATTCTCACCGGTACTGCAGGGATTAATGATATACTTAACCCTTGCCGGTGCTTGGGGTGATCTGCACTTCCAAGTACCGGCAGTAATTCAATCAGCAAGCCATGGCGGTTAAATATGAAAAAGACCCATGAGAGAACGTTTGTCATTACGTTTTTGATTGCCCCGGTAATCACCTATTCACTCTTCTATGTGTATCCCTTTATTAATGCCTTCCGTATCAGTTTTTACCGCTGGTCCGGACTCTCTCCGAGAATGACGTTTGTGGGACTGGCAAATTATCGAAGGCTCTTTACTGATTCGATTTTCTACCAGACCCTGTATAACCAGATATTCCTGATCATGGTAACTTCGCTGATCACCTTCTCACTGGCAATGATCTTTGCGGTAATTTTTACGTCAAAGACATATCCTGAGAACTCATTCCTTCGGGTAATCTTCTTCTTTCCCAATATGCTGTCTATGGTGGTGGTTTCGATTCTTTGGAAGTTTATTTACAATCCCCACTTTGGGCTACTAAACGGATTTCTGAGTCTCTTCGGATTTGAAGGTAACACCGCGTTGCTGGCTTCGAGTTCCACGGTTCTTGCGGCACTTGTGGCACCCCAGGTATGGATGCTTGTTGGGTTCTACATGGTGCTCTTCATTGCCTCAATCAACACCATTCCGGTGGAACTCTATGAATCTGCCAAAATTGACGGTGCAGGGATGGTGAGGCAGTTCATCAGTATTACTATCCCAGGTATCTGGTACACCATCCAGATAACCTTTGTGTTCTTTCTTATTGCTACGGTAAGCAATTCCTTTGCCCTGGTCAGGGTGACTACCGGAGGAGGTCCGAGCCGCTCTTCTGAGGTAGTGACAACCTATTTCTACCAGCAGGCATTTGACAACAGTAATTTCGGGTACGCTCTTGCCATCGGGTTTGTAGTATCCCTGGTCATGTTTATTTTTGCATCCCTGATCATGAAGTATACCAAGCGGGATCTTGCATGACAGACCGTAATATGCAGCGGCATAGTAGACATAAAAGTAGTTGAGGTAGCAGATGCTGTTCAGAAAAAAGTTGTTTCTCAGTGATGTGATCATCAGAGTGCTGTTTTTTCTCTATTCACTGATCATCATTCTGCCGATGATCTGGATTCTCTATACATCCTTTAAGACTCCACGGGAGTTTCTCCATGCCCCTTGGGCACTGCCTGAGCGGTTAGTATGGGAAAACTATTACAACGCCTGGTTTTCGGCAAATATTGGAAACTATTTTCTCAACAGTGTTATTGTCACCTCCGGAATGGTGGTGCTTACTCTGCTGCTTGCTTCAATGGCATCTTACACCGTATCAAGGTATAAGTTTATCGGAAGCTCAGCAGCAGCCACCTATTTCATGGCAGGTCTGCTGGTCCCCAAAGTATTTGTAACGGTACCGCTTTTTCAGCTGCTTCTTTCGATGAACCTGCTGAATACCCATATCGGACTTATCCTAGCCTATACGGGTATGGCCCTTCCGTTTTCTGTCTTCGTGCTTATCGGGTTCTTCCAGAACCTGCCCAAGGACCTGGAGTCGGCAGCCATGGTGGACGGTGCATCCCATTATCGGATATTTTTCAGCATCATGCTCCCGCTTGCAAGGCCCGGGCTGGTTACGGTGAGCATCTTTAACTTCCTCTGGTACTGGAATGAGTACCCCACTGCTCTGACGGTGCTTCAGCGTGAAAGCTTGAAGACCCTGCCCCTCGGACTGGTGATTCTTACTGAAACCCAGGAACGGGCTGCAGAGTGGGGGCAGCTCTTTGCGGGCATTATTATTGTGATGATCCCGGTTGTGGTGATTTACATCCTGTTCCAGCGGATGCTTATAAGCGGGCTGAATACCGGGGCAGTAAAGGAATAATCTTCACAGCAGTTTTTCATCATTCCTCTCTGCGGTATGCTGTGGGCAGCTTTGTCCAGCGTAAATTATTGCATATTCCCATTTGCACAGAATTACTGAGAAATTTTGCTCCATGCACTGCTGAATGGTAGACAGTGCACTGAGATACTGTTATATTGGGTGGACTGCAAGCTGAGGAGGAATAACATGCTGAGAGTACTTGCCCATGATGATCTGAGATGGCCCATGGGGGCAAAAATCAGGAACCTTGAAATGGACGGAGAATCCTTCGCTACGGTGCTCCTGGAGATTGTCAGGCAGGGGGAGTGTATGAAGCGGTATATTGAGATCGAGGACGGGAAGGTGGTAAGCACCACCCTGCTGATCATTGCCGACGGGCAGCTGGTGAAAAACCTGGAGGATCCCACGCCTTCAGATATCTGGATTGAGCTCGTATCCCCCGACCGGGACTAATGTGTGAGGTCAGGCATCAGCTGCGGACCTCTTCGTTGAAAAGTTTGACGTAATCGCTGATGATGCTGATGCCTGATCTCCAGAATTCCCGGTCTTCCACATCAATTCCCGCAGCTGCGGCAACATCCTTCACACTTTGTTTTCCCGTCATTATCAGCAGTCTGTCATATTCGGCGGTAAAGGAGCTTCCCTCTTCCAGGTACCTGGCGTAGAGGCCAAGGCCGAAGAGCAGTCCGAAGGCGTAGGGGAAGTTGTAGTATGACAGTTCGCTGCTGTAGTAGTGGGGCTTCACCGCCCACATGTAGGGATGCAGGGCCTGTTCGTCAAGGCCGTCGCCGTAGGCAGCCTTCTGGGCGTCGGTCATGATGCTGCACAGGTCGTCTGCGGCCAGTTCTCCCTGTTTCCTTCTGGAAAACAGTTCCCGTTCAAAGTAGAACCTGCTGATAATATCAACAATGACCTGCGCCGCATCCTGGAGGAACCCCTCAATGAGGCCGAGACGCTGGGATGCATCGGATGATGCAAGCTGTCCGTTGAAGATCACCGTTTCTGCGAATATTGATGCGGTTTCCGCCAAAGGCATGGGATAGTCACGCAGCAGGGCGGGCTGCTCCCTGAGCAGATGCCCGTGGTATGCATGTCCCAGCTCATGGGCTATGGTGGTGACCGATGAGAAGGAGCCGTCAAAATTGCAGAGGATGCGGCTCTCCCTTGATGCGGGAAATCCGATGCAGTAGGCCCCTCCTACCTTCCCGGCCCGGGGTTCTGCATCAATCCAGCTGCCTGCAAATGCAGTCTCCGCCAGCTGTGCCATGGGCTGGTGGAACCGGGAAAACTGTTCAATGATGAAATCCCTGGCCTGCGGATAACTCCAGCTTTGCGTTGATGATCCTGCGGGGGCGAAGAGGTCATAGAAGGCGCAGCGCTGGATGCCCAGGAGCTTCGCTTTGCTGTGCAGGTATCCCCTGAACATTGGGAGGGACTCCTCCATCACTGATATCAGGGAATTGAGGGCAGTACGGGTGACCCGGGAGGTCATTAATGCTTTATCAAGGGGGTCCTGGAACTTCCTGCGCTTCTCCAGGGAAACGGTGGTGCCCTTCACTCCGTTGATGCAGAATGCCAAGGGCACTTCATGCTGTTTCCATACCTCCAGTTCCGCTTCATAGGCCCGTTTCCTGACAGTGCGGTCCGGATCAAAGGCGAGGGAGCGAAGCTCCACCACCGTCTTGGTTTCTCCGTCCCAGGGGGCGGAGGCTGATGAAAGAACCGCCTCCTGGAGCCGTCCCCAGGCATCGGCACCGCTGCGGTTCAGGTCGGCTGCTAATGACTCCTCTTCCGGGCTCATCTGGTGCTTCTGCTCCTCCAGCAGCTCGGAGATAATGAACCGGTAGTCCAGCAGGTCCTTAGAGGATGCATATACATCCTCCAGGGACCTGCTGATGCTTCCCAGGGCATTCTTAAATACAATCAATGCCTCTCGGACTTTCAGTCCCGCCTCCTTGACGGTGGAGATTCCCTGAAGGGCCTCCTTGTCCCGGGTGTCGACGGAGTATCGGCAGTAGACGTAGGCATGCAGCTCACCGTAGGTAATAATGAGCTTTTCAATGATATGTATGGTCTCTGAAAGACAGGAGGGGTCCTTTTCAAGTGTTCTGCAGGACTCTATCAGGTCGGTGTAGAGGGTTTGAATGGTATTCAGGTCGGCGGTGAAACGCTGGTCGGTGATTCCGGTATATATGGTATGAAGTGACCATCTTGGTATGCTGCTCATGTCATGCCTCCTTGCTGGATTTGGACAGTGTGTTATGAGATACAGTGATGCCTATTCTACCGGCTGTGATGCGTGAGTGCAATGATGCAGATGCTGAGAACAGAACATTCTGCAGAGTTTTTAACCGCCCAGTATTGATACCTGGTCATGGTGGGGTACCATTATTCTCATGGGAGGAAAAAAGTATGAAGAGAAGAAGTGTGCTGCAGAGCGCAGCTGCTGCGGTCTTCTGCGCTGCAATACTTCATGGGGCAGCAGCCCTGGAGACGAAGGTCCATGCGGCTCTTGATGATTTCTGCATAGCCGCAATCGTGCAGGACTATGAGCGTATTGACGCTCCTGACGGTATCATTGAGGTGAACTATCTGGGGGAGGAATCGGAGATGTCGCCCGAGGAATTCTACCTTGATCTGATGCACGGCAGGTACATCAATAAAATTGTTGACCGGGAGATACGGATGCTCAACGGAAGAGCTGAGGTGACCGGGACCTGGGTGCAGGGAGCTGCCAGGGGGGATACCTATATGGCTCATATCAAGGAGGGGACCTGGTACCTCCTTGAGGAGGATGACCGTATGGCCATTCAGCGGGTTGATATTACTG
>PWNW01000004.1 GCA_003557605.1 Spirochaetaceae bacterium | reverse complement strand
TACTATCAGAAACGTTTCCCTGATGAGGGAGTGGAAACGCATTTCATGAGTCGCCTCTGGGGACAGCCGACCCTTGTCTTTAACGGGCATGAAGAAAAACTTCCTTTTACCTGTGAAGAAAGCTTTGAAGATGTAGATGACCAGGAACTGGATAGCTACAGTGCCGTCATAATCCCCGCGGGGTATGTCTCTGACAGGCTTCGGTATACAGAAGATATCCGCAAGCTTCCTCCCGCTGCAGAATTCATGAAGCGAGTATTCTCCCGCACGCACATTATTAAAGGAATCATCTGCCATGGGCTCTGGCTGCTGGCACCAGTTCCTGAACTCATACGGGGAAGGAAACTGGTGGTCCATAACAACCTGCTCGGGGATGCGAAGAATATGGGAGCCGTGTATGTAGACCAGGATATTGTTGAAGATGGAGACCTGGTGACTGCACGTTCTGGAGACCACCACCAGCTGTTTGTGGAGACGCTGCTCAAGCATATGGGTGCATGAAAAAACTCAGCACCGAAAGACGGTTTGATTGAAGCGGCTTAAGTGCTTTGCATATTTAGACAATAATACGAAAGCGTAATAAAGGAGATGACGATGAAAAAGAAAGTGCTCATTCTGGCAACAAACTATGGTACATGGGGAGAGGAACTGCAGGCCCCTTGGGACATCATTAAGGCAGCGGGTCATGACGTTACTCTGGCAACATGGTTCGGGAAAAAGCCGCTTCCGCTCATGGTGAGCTGCGATCCTGAATTCTTTGATCCCATAATCAAGACCTATGTCAATCCTCCGGAAGTCTGCGACCGCATCAAGGAACTGACTGATGGGAATGAATGGGATGCTCCTCTGAAATTTTCTGACGCGGATATGAAGGACTTTGATGCACTTGTGCTTACTGGCGGATTAGGTGCGATGATAGACATGTGCAACAACTACCATGTGCATAAGCTCATTAAAGATTCCCTTGCACAAGACAAGCTCGTAGGGGCATTGTGCTATGCCGTTACTGCTCTTGTCTATTGCCGGCAGGATGATGAGCATAAGCGCAGCGTCATCTGGGGGAAGAGGATCACTGCACACCCGGCATCCTGGGATTTCTACGGACCAGAATGGGAATTTACCTACGATCTCTACGGCGCAACCCCTGACAACTGTGGGACTGATGTGCATACCCCCGGATTTCTGTGGCCGGTGGAGCACCTTGTACGTGATGCCGTAGGCCCTGATGGTGAGTGCATTGCTCGTGAAGATGCATGCCGGGAGGACCCGGAGGTGGCTTTTGACTGGCCGTTTGTCACAGGCACCTCTGTGGAATCATCCATAGCCTACGCAGAGAAAATTGTGGAAGTGCTTGCTGATCTTCCGTAGCAAACGGCATTGCTCATGTGCCTGCATGTACAAAGTACATGCAGGACAGGATTCCCCCAGCCAGCGGCTGAGGAAATTGCTTTACTCTCTAGCTTACACATCTACAGCCGTTAGGATCAGGAGCAGTAGATGAGTCAGGAAGTTATGGCGATAGTTTTGGGAGCCGGCAGAGGTACGCACCTCTATCCGCTCACGAAAGAACGATCAAAACCCGCTATTCCCTACGGAGGGAAATACCTTCTGGTTGACATACCTTTATCAAACTGCATAAACAGCCGTATTACGAAGATGTACGTGCTGACTCAGTTCAATTCTGCATCATTGAACAACCATATTTCCAGGACATATATATTTGACTCATTCTCAGCACGCTATGTAGGCGTCCTTGCAGCTGAGCAGACTTACCAGAGCAATGCCTGGTATCTTGGAACTGCTGATGCTGTCCGTAAGAATATTGAGCATGTGTACGATCAAGATACAGACTGCTACATCATTCTATGCGGTGATCATCTCTACCGAATTAACTTTCAGAACATGCTTAAGGACCATGCAGAAAGCAAGGCGGACCTGACTATTGCTGTTAAGCCCGTGAGTCAGCAGAAGGCTTTGTCGCTTGACTTAGTGAACGTGAACAATCGGCTTCGCATAACAGCAACGAAGGACAGAAATCAAGTAATTCCTGATATATCCAGCATGCATGCTCCTAAAAAGATACTGAAGAAAATCAAGGACCATGATCATGAGCCTGTGTACCTTGCATCCATGGGAATTTATATCTTCTCTTCATCAGCGCTTTTACGCGCCCTTGAATGCGAGGGAGAAGATTTCCAGGATATCATTCCATGTATGATCAGACAGGAAAAAGTCAAAGCCTATCTGTTTGATGGATACTGGGAAGATCTTGGGTCGATCAGAGCATTCTATGAGTCAAACATGAATTTTACCAGAATTAAACCTGCGTTCAATTTTTATGATGAGAAAATGCCCATCTTTACGCAAAAACTCAATCTTCCTCCCACGAAGATCAATTACAGTGTGATCGACCAGTCACTCATAGCGGATGGGAGCATAATAACTGCAGCTGAAATAAAAAACTCGATTATTGGTATGCGGTCCCTTATTGAGCCGGAGGTGAGGATATATGGAGTGTACTTCATGGGTGCCACCAGCTATGAGAGCATTGAGGAAAAACAGAAAAATGCGGAACAGGGCAAGCCAAATTTTGGTGTAGGAAGAGGAACGGCGATACAAGGAGCAATTATTGATGAGAATGTCAGAATAGGTGAAAACTGCCGTATCGGTATGGGGAATACCCATAGGGAGGAAGGGGATTACGAGAACTACTATGTGAGGGAGGGACTGATTATTATACCGAAAAATTGTGTAATACCCTCTCATACGGTTATCTGAAGCAATAGGCAGCAGTCTTATCTGCTGCTGCCTGCCTGTAGATACGCAGTGGCTGATGTCAAGGAGAAAAATATGCCGGCAATAACCATCCAAAGTCTCGAACTTCGGGACGAACAGAAAGCAATTCTTGCGGAAAAATATACTGAACTGTTTTCGCAATTAACCCATGTGCCGATGGACCGAATTTATGTTTTTTTTGACGGATATGACCTGAGCAATGCAGCTTCCAACGGGGAGATGTTTGTAACAAAACCGCCAAACAGGCTCATCGCGAAATTCAACGAGCCATCAAATTAGAGGTATCTATGGATGTCAATGAATGTATAGTAAAAGTTCTTGAATCAATCGGTGTTGACCATATATTTGGAGGATCCGGCCAGGTAAATGCCAGCATGCTTCTGTCCCTCAAAAAATCAGAAACCATCAAAACCATCATTGTCCGCAATGAACAGGCCGCTTCTTTTATGGCATGCGGGTATTCCATGTATGCTGACAAGCTTGGGGTCTGCTTTGCAACAGGAGGACCTG
>PWNW01000138.1 GCA_003557605.1 Spirochaetaceae bacterium | reverse complement strand
GGCAAGGGAGGTATTTCCGTTTCTTCCCGCCCAGAAAAGCAGGTAAATCCGGTTGACTTTTCGGGATGGATACCCCCACATTAGATATATCACAGGAAATCAGGAGCAATGTTATGGAAAAGAGAAGATTAGGAAACAGTGACCTTATGGTAACCACTGTCGGTCTTGGGGCCTGGGCCATCGGAGGGGGAGAATATGCCTTCGGATGGGGTTCCCAGGACGATAGAAACTCAATCCGCACCATCCATGCCGCCCTTGACGGGGGAATCAACTGGGTGGACACCGCACCGGTGTACGGGCTGGGCAGGTCAGAGACCGTTGTCGGTGAAGCCCTGAAGAACAGGCGCAGCTCCGTGATTCTCTCTACGAAATGCGGGTTGGTCTGGGATCCTGAGACAAGAAAGATCAGCAACAACCTGTCCAAGAAAAGCGTGACTGCCGAATGCGAAGCAAGCCTGAAGCGGCTGCAGACTGATATGATTGATCTGTACCATATTCACTGGCCGGTCCCCGACGAATCGATTGAGGAGGCATGGGAGGCAATTTCCCGTCTCATTGAAAAGGGAAGCATCCGCTATGCTGCGGTCAGCAACTTTTCTCCCTCCCAGATGGACAGGGTCTCAAAAATTCATGAGATCACCTCACTCCAGCCTCCCTACAGCATGATTGAACGGGGTATTGAGCAGGAAATTATTCCATACTGCAGAGATCATTCAATTGGCTTAACTGTCTACAGCCCTATGCAGGCAGGTCTGCTTACTGGAAAACTTACCAGGGAGCGGATTGAAGGGCTTCCAGATGACGACTGGAGAAAGAAAAGCTCCCATATGAGAGAACCGGCGCTGAGCGCCAACTTGGAGCTCGCAGAGACCCTGAGCTCCCTTGCAGCGGACTACGGAAAGACCGCCGGTCAGCTGGCAGTCGCCTGGGCCCTGAGGGACCCTGCTGTCACAACGGCAATCGTGGGTGCAAGAAGACCTGAGCAGGCACAGCAGAATATCGGTGCATCGGGCTGGAAGCTTGATGAGGATCTTGCTGAAAAAATCGACCAGGCCCTTGCACGACGTGAAAAACAGCTGAAGTGACGGCTTATGCACCGGCATTATCTGCCGGTGCAACACATTTCACGTGCTTCCAGCACTGCAGACCTGAAGGCTTCGATGTTTTCCCAAGGCACGTCAGGTTCCACCATATGAGAAGGAGCGACCACCAGACCTCCCTGATCACCTGCAGTACGTATCAGGGAGAGCACGGTGGAGCGAATTTCCTTTGGAGTACCCTGGGGCATCACTCTCTGGGTTCCGACACCTCCCCAGAAAGAGAGTTTGTCTCCATACTCCTTGAATATTTTCTCAACATCCATGCATTCAGGCTGGACCGGATTCAGTATGTCGATACCGATTTCAATGAGGTCAGGAATGAAGGGTTCGATCCATCCGCAGGAATGGTACCAGATAAGCACATCAGCCCTGCATGCCCGTATGGATGAAATCACCTGTTCAAGCCTCGGTTTCACCCATCGACGCCACATGACGGGACTCATCATTGCAGTGTTCTGCATACCGATGTCGTCACCGAGCATGATGATGTCAAAACCCGCTCTGCTGTATATTTCAGCCAGCCGGCATGCATGAACCGTAATGCGGTCAAGGAGAATCTCAGCTCGTGCATCCTCCGAAGCCATATCCATCATGAGATCATTCATGCCCCTCAGCAGCCAGGCACGCTCCCAGATAGTCTGGACCATCACGGCAGCTGAAGCAAGACCTGAACGACGGGCATCAAGCACCCATTCCTCCATCTGCTTTATGGAATATTCAGGAACCAGCGGAAGAGGAAAATCAGTCACTTGAGCTTCTGTAATCTGCTCTCCCTGCAGGGGGCTGCAGAAATGCACCATATGATACGCCGAATCTGAGCCTCCGGCCATTCCTACACCATAGGGATCAACCGAGAACTTTTCAGAGGGAGGTGCATCTGTAAACAGCTGTCTGCCGTCCCCGGGATATCCCTTTTCCAGAGGAACAGAAGCACATCGATGGTACAGATCATAGTACTGTTCAGCGCTGATTCCCTTTGTCTTATTCGCAAGTTCCTCCTCTTTTGCCGGGGAAAGAAACATGTCGCAGGGAACCTGGAACATTCCTTCCCTCCTGAGTGTGCGTATGAGCATTTCACGCTTGTCCATTGACTGCTCCATATATATAATTTGATATATGCTATCCTTATTTGATTAATTTTTATATTTATTTTATGATATTTAATATGGATAATTTGATATCTAAAATAGATCTCGAAGAGATTTCAGGTTTTTTTCTCAAGTCAGCCGGTTCGAGGAAGAGCACCTATGAGAACAGGATTTTACGTCCCCGGACCCTGAATGACTATGCTTTGCTTCTGCTTTTGGAGGGAGAAGGAGAATTTAACTCGCCCAAAAGCGGCCCCATTTCAGTTCATGCAGGGGATGTGCTCTTCCTGTTCCCCGGCGTCAGCCATGTATACGGCCCTCTTCCGGGAGGAGCATGGAAGGAGATTTGGTGCATCTTCTCAGGAAACAGAGTGTCACGGCTTCACCAGCAGGGATATCTGCGGGAAGATTACCCGGTGATATCGCTGTCGAAAGCAAAGTTTCATGAATCGGCACAGGTTCTTCAGCATCTGGTTAACCGGTACCGAATTACCAGAGCAGAGCATCTGTTTGATGCCGCATCGGTCACTGCAGATCTTTTTCATGCCCTGATGCTGATGTGCTCAGAACATGAAGGACATGAAGAAACGGGCACCCACGTTGAACTCATGGAGATGCAGCAGATTCTTGAAGCAAACATCCTTTCTGACCGCACTATCTCCCAAATATTTCAAAACCGCAGCTGTTCATACCATACCCTTAGAAAGCGGTTCAGGGAGCTTTGCGGCAGTTCTCCTGCTGCATATCTGAACAAGCTGCGCATCGACCGGGCAAAACAGCTTCTGGTGCACAGCAGCATGTCAGTTAAGGAGACTGCACTTCGCTGCGGATTCAAAGACCAGCTCTATTTTTCAAGACTCTTCAGGAATATTACCGGAGAGTCCCCCAGTGAGTACCGCAATCGGTTCTTATCTTCATGAAGAACAAATTTTTCTATCCCATCTTGACTCAGCTTCTGCAATAAGTTAGACTTAGCTAACTATGTTACAAATTACTAAGGCTTTGAAAGGTCACCCCCTATGATAATCCCCCCTGCTGTTGCGAGACTTGAAAAATGGTGCTCCCGGTTTCCCTGGGCCGTGAGGCTGTACTCACTCCCCTATGCCTCGGTCCTGGAACGG
>PWNW01000188.1 GCA_003557605.1 Spirochaetaceae bacterium | reverse complement strand
CCCCGCAGCAGCAAGTTCCACATCTACATCAGTGCCCTCACCCAGCTCAACCTCGACTGCAGCAGCCGGATCAAGACCACCGACGCCCGCCTGATGCGGCGGATCGTGCGGGACAACCGGGACCGGGGGATCTCCCCGGAGCGCACCCTGGATCAATGGGCGTCGGTGCGGCGGGGGGAGGACCGCAACATCTTTCCCTTCCAGGAGAATGCCAACGCCATGTTCAATTCCCACCTGTTCTACGAACTGGCGGCCCTCAAGCCCCTGCTCGAACGGTTGCTGACGCCCCTGACCGGGAACGCTCCCTGCAGCGCAGAGGCGGTCAGTCTCCTCAATATCCTGGATTTCTTCGAGAAGGGGAATCATCGTAGTTTTACGTATCATCAGTCAATACGGTCATTTTTCCATGAAAACTCATCCAATAAAAATCCCAAGATATGCGGGCAGTGCGTTAGAATTCTGGAATTGATCCCGAAAACAAAGCAGATCAAGAAGAATATCCAGTATTTTACCATCGAAGAAACGGTGAAGATCAGGGACGCTTTGCTTTCAGCCAATTCACAATTTACCCTCAGGGACCGCGCAATCTGCATCATCGCGATGTATTTAGGCTTAAGAAGCTCAGATATCCGGAATCTGAGGTTGGATTCAATTGGCTGGAGCAACAATACCATCTCACTCGTGCAACATAAAACTTCTGTTCCACTCAGGGTTCCTCTTTTACCAATAGTGGGAAATGCGATTTATGACTACATCCGTAAGGAACGGCCAAAGGAAATCAGCATCCCCGAGATCTTCATATGCAGGAAACAGCCCTACATGAAGATGGGTGGCTTAGCTTACAGCCTGAATGTCGTCCTTGACTTTTGCGGTCTTAGGAAGCAGCCAGGGGATAGGAGAGGTTTACATCTATTCCGGCATCATCTTGCAACCAGCTTGCTGGCTAATAACGTCCCGGTCCCCGTAATCAGCAATATTCTTGGTCATTCACAGCCCTCATCGACACAAGCGTACCTTAGTTCGGATTTGCTTCATCTGAAGGAGCTCGCCTTGGATATATCGGAATTCCCGATACAGAAGGAGGCCCTGCAATGATGGAATACCATTCACAGTTCAAGGAGTTGTTTCAATCATTTATTAGAACCAGGGAGGCTTCGGGAGTATGGAGTGAAGCCTATGCCAGAAATCTTCGGTATTTTGACAGATACTGCATCGAGAACCACTCCAACACAACCAATCTCACCCAAGAAATTATCGACAGATGGACTGAAAAACGCGCAACTGAGACCATTGCATCCAGAGACAAGCGGGTCTATGTGGTTCTGGGTTTGGTGAAGTTTTGCAACTCGCGCAGCTTGGCAGACCTGTCAGTACCTCAAACCAGCAAATGGGAAGGGAGAACCTATATCCCCCATGCTTTTACGAAGAAAGAGCTTGCCCATTTTTTCCAAAGATGTGATACATTGGAAGCCTTCACCGATTCAAGGAAGACCAGCAGGATGAGGAACCTAACCGTGCCGGTCTTTTTTAGGCTCCTCTACAGTTCGGGAATCAGGACCACAGAAGCCAGAATGCTACGGCGTCGTGATGTAAGCCTGGAAAACGGTGTCTTGAACATCGTCAACACCAAAGGCAAAAACCAGCATTTCGTAGTCTTGCATGATTCCATGTTGGAACTGATGCGAAAGTATGATTGCGTAATGGACGGCTACGTACCCCGAAGGGAATACTTCTTCTCCAACAACAGAAACAGACACTATTCCACCTGTTGGGTCGATTACAATTTTCGTCAGGTTTGGTATTCATTCTCCAAAGAGAGTGCAAATCCATATGACTTGCGCCACAATTATGCAATCCAGAACATCAATAGCTTGAAAGAGCACTCATCGATTGACTCGAGCATGCAATATCTGAGCAGGAGCATGGGACACAGTGGCCTGGAAAGCACCTGCTACTACTATTCGTTGGTACCACAATTTTCAAAGATATTGAGAGACGCGTCTGAGGAATCATTTAATGGGGTTGTACCCGAGGTGATGGATTATGAAGAATAGTCAGAACACCAGAATAATCCGCCTCTTGGGATCATGGATACATGATTACCTGCCTCTGAGAAATACCACATCAGACAAGACCCTGAGGAACTACGAAACTTCCTTGTCGTTGTTCCTTGAGTTCCTGGAGAGCAAAAAAAAAGTAAAGGTAGGAACCTTGTCAGCCTTGTGCTTCGAGACCGGTTATATCGAGGAATGGTTGGACTGGTTGCGTGTTGTCCGGGTCTGCAGTCCCTCAACATGCAACAACCGATTGAGTGCCTTGAGATCTTTTCTGAGGTATGTTGCTCGTACAGAGAAGAGCCTCTCCTATTTATATGCCGAAGCCCAGTCGATACCACTGAGGAAGACAGTAGCCACACCGGTAGAAGGTATTTCCAAAAAGGGACTGAAAGCGTTGTTTTCAGTAATAAACCAAACGAACAGAACCGGAAGGAAATATCTTACGCTGTTTACCCTGATCTACAACTGTGGGCTTAGGATTGATGAGGCGCTGTCCATAACTCTCCAGGATCTGCATTTGGATGACACCGATCACCCTTCCGTCACAGTTCTCGGCAAAGGGTCGAAAATAAGGACTCTTGCCATTCTCCCAAGAACCCGAAAGCTGCTTGAGACCTACAAGCAGAGCTTCCACGGCAGGAGGGCAGTGGGGGACCACTACCTTTTCTATTCCAGGAATATTGGCCCTCTGGGAAAGAGTTCACAAACAGCCATCAGCAAACAGCTGAGAATATATGCAAAACAGGCGCATGAGATTTGTAACGAGGTCCCTTTGAATTTCCATTGCCACCAGCTACGGCACGCATGCGCCACTCATCTTCTTGAAAATGGAATCAATATAGTGCAATTGTCAAGATTCTTGGGACATAGCAGTCTATCGACGACCATGAGGTACATTGATGTGGGGTTGCACATGATAACCGAGGCATTGGTCAAGATCGATCATGATTCAAACAAAGGGATTAAGCCAAAATGGAAGAATACTGAGAATCTTGCAGAAGCTTGTGGATTAAGGCAGAAAAGGGAGGCTTTCTAGGATTTATTATCTAAACTTTCAAAAACACAATTTTTTACTTGATAATAAATTTTGCTAATATGTTTGGAATGAGAAAAAGTTTGTCCAATGGGCTTTTTCCAAACGTTTTGAAAAAGCCCATATCCTGAAGGAAGAAGTATTTAGTCAACTGCATCTGATGTCGCAATACGAATTGGACAGCAGACCGCTGCTCCCGACCATCCTGTGCGGGCAGGACAGCTTG